>NZ_CALCDX010000149.1 GCF_937900395.1 uncultured Caulobacter sp. | reverse complement strand
TGCGAGCAGACCGTTGGGCCGGATCCAAGCGCCCTCCCCCGCGACGGGGACAGCTTTGAGTATGGAGGCGGTTTCAACGCGGATGATCCAGCGGCGTGTAAAAGCGGGAAACCGTTGATTTCGCTAGGTTCGGTTTCGCCTATGCCGAGCGTTCAGCGCCGCGAACGCTCGTACTTTCACCTCTCCTCCCCCTCCGGGGGAGGTGTCGCGGAGCGACGGAGGGGGTAGCTGGAAGCCAGCCGAGCTGCCCCCTCCGGCCCTCTGGGCCACCTCCCCCAAAGGGGGAGGAGAGGAGTCGCCGCCCCGTCCTCCGCGACGGGAGTCATCCTTACATCTCACGGCGAGACGATCGCAGGGCTGACCGGGTTGCTCTTGGCTTGCCCTCGGGCCGGCGAAGCCGGTCCCGGGGGACCGCCCTCCGGGCGGCCGCGCCGCGGCGGCGAAGCTGTCCTTGACCAACCCGGTCAGCCCTGCACGCTGCAGCCTCCAAAAGATGTAAGGTTCGCCCCGACCTCGCGAGGCCCGGTTTCGACCCTTGGCGGACTCCCAAACGGACCCCCTCTCTCATGGAGAGAGGGAGGGGCCCACGCCGCAGGCGTGGGAGGGTGAGTGGGTAAGAACTCTCCAGACAAGGCAGTGAAGAGAAGCCGCGGAACGGCTCGGAGGGTCCGGGCTAACGCCCTAACCACTCACCCTCCCACCGCTCCGCGGCGGGCCCCTCCCGCTCTCTAAGAGAGAGGGTTCCGAACGCCTGCAAACCACCCATCTCGGACAGTCAATAGGCCCGCTCTCGACGCTCCCCGACCGACATCGCCCCGTGCGCGACGACCGCCACAAGCCCGACCAGCGCGCCGAGGCTAACCAACGCGGACACCTCAAGAATGCCCGGCGCCACCTGCTTCAGGGTCGGATCGAACGCCAGCTTCTGGATGGTGCGCCCCATGTGGAAGCTGTTGAGGCCGCCCACGAACACGCCCAGGGCGGGGCCGGAGATCCGCAGTTCGGCCACGATGCGCCGCCACATGTTCCTCGGGCTTCCGGCCCCGAGCACGGCGGCGATCAGGACACCGGGAAGCGCTGCGCAGAGCAGAATCAGGACCACCTTCTGAGGCGCCGCCGCGTGTTCGAAGACATTCCAGAGCGCTTGCGCCGTCATCACCGACCCCCATAAGGAAGCCTAGATTACGATCGTAATCTTGAATGTCAAACGGCCGCCCGCCCGTCAAACCTGGCACACCGGGCAGAAGAACGTCGATCGTCCCGCCTGGACCTCGCGCGCGATCACGCCCTTGCAGCCCGGGGTCGGGCACGGCTCGCCCTCGCGGTCGTAGACGCGGAAGCGGTGCTGGAAGTAGCCCAGGGCGCCGTCGGCGGCGGCGAAGTCCTTCAGGGTCGAGCCGCCGACCTCGACGGCCTCGGCCAACACGTCCTTGATCGCCGTGGTCAGCGGTCCGAGGCGTTTCTTGGCGATCCCGCCCGCCGGCTTGAACGGCGAGATGTGGGCGCGGTGCAGGGCTTCGCAGACGTAGATGTTGCCCAGTCCCACGACGGTGCGCTGGTCCAGCAGCAGGGTCTTGGGGCCCTGCTTGCGGTTGGCGAAGGCCTTTTCCAGCGTCCTGGCGTCGAAGGCGTCGCTCAGCGGCTCGGGGCCCATGGTCGCGAACCAGGGATGGCGATCGATCCCCTCGGTGGGGATCAGGTCCATGAAGCCGAAGCGGCGCGGGTCGTAATAGGTGACGGTCGCGCCCTCTTCGGTATCGAAGACCACGTGGGCGTGCTTGTCCTCCGGCGTGACGACGCGGGCGAAGTCGCCCGGGCGGACGGTCCCTTCGGGGGCGGCGATTTCGAAGCGCCCGGTCATGCCTAAGTGCATCACCAGGGTGTCGCCCCGGTCCAGCGGGGCCAGGATATATTTGGCGCGGCGGTCCAGGCGCAGGATCGTCGCCCCTGTCAGCCGCTGGACGAAGCCGTCGGGCAGGGGAAAGCGCAGGTCGGGGCGGTTGGCGCGCACGCGGGCGAGACGCGCGCCGGACAGAACGGGCTCCAGGCCCCGGCGAACGGTCTCGACTTCTGGCAGTTCGGGCATCGGCAAACCCTTAAGACGATGACGCGGCGCGATGCGCGAGCTAATAGCGGACCATCCTATAGAGAGTTCGCCCCCGGGACGTCATGAGCAACACCTCCGCCAGCTTCGGTTTCAAGGACGTCGACGCCTCGCAGAAGGCTGGCCTGGTGCGCGGCGTGTTCGACCGCGTGGCCAAGAACTACGACATCATGAACGACCTGATGAGCGGCGGCGTGCATCGCCTGTGGAAGGACGCCGTCGCCGCGCGCCTGAACCCGCAGCCGGGCGAGGTGATCATCGACTGCGCCGGCGGCACCGGCGACATGGCCCGCCGCTTCGCCAAGATGGCGCGGCAAGCCCAGGCGCGGCGCGGCGGTCCGGACGCGACCATCAACATCATCGACTACAACGCCGAGATGATCGCCGCCGGCATCGAGCGCGGCGGCGAGCCGGAGATCACCTGGACCGTCGGCGACGCCCAGCGCCTGCCGCTGCCGGACAACTATGCCAACGCCTATGTGATCAGCTTCGGCATCCGCAACGTGACCGACATCGACGCGGCCCTGCGCGAGGCGCGCCGGGTGCTCAAACCAGGCGGCCGCTTCCTGTGCCTGGAATTCTCGCGTCCGGTGACGGAAGCGCTGGCGAAGGCCTATGACGCCTACAGCTTCAAGGTCATCCCGCAGGTCGGCGAGTGGGTCGCCAAGGATCGCGACGCCTATCAGTACCTGGTCGAGAGCATTCGCCGCTTCCCCGACCAGAAGACCTTCGCCGGCATGATCGAGAACGCCGGCTTCAAGCGGGTCAGCTACACCAACTTCACCGGCGGCGTCGCGGCCCTGCACCAGGGCTGGGCGCTTTAGGTTCATGGCTCTTCTCACCACCGATTTCCCCGGCGACACGTCAGTGCGGCGAAGCCAATGCCGGGGCCCAGATCGTAAGGCCGAGCGGCGCCACGGTATGCCTCTGCCCGGGCTGAATCTGGATCCCGGCATTCGCCGGGAAGGTCGGGCTGAAGATACAGGGTCTTGGACTTGACCTCCCTCTCCGCGTTTTTCCGCCTGACGGGCGCGGGCTGGGCCCTGGTGCGGGCCGACGCCCTGATCCCGCGCGAGGCCGAGCCGCTGCTGCCGCCCAGCGCCAAGCTGGCCGGGCGTCTGCTGCGCCTGTTCGCGGGCGGCGCGGCCAAGCGCGGTCGGCCGGGCGAGCGCCTGGCGCGGGTGCTGGAAAGCCAAGGCCCGGCGGCGATCAAGCTGGGCCAGTTCCTGTCGACCCGCGCCGACATCTTCGGAACCGCCTTCGCCGAAGATCTGTCGCACCTGAAGGACCGGCTGCCGGCCTTCCCGCTGGCGGTCGCCAAGGCCGAGATCGCCCGCAACCTCGGCAAGCCGCTGGACGAAATCTTCGCCGAGATCGGCGAGCCCGTCGCCGCCGCCTCCCTGGCCCAGGCCCATCCGGCCACCCTGGTCGACGGCCGCAAGGTCGCCGTGAAGGTGCTGCGGCCCGGCGTCGAGCGCCAGGTCGCCCGCGACACCGGCGTGCTGCGCCTGGCCGCGCGCCTGGCCGAGACCCTCGCCCCCGCCTCCCGCCGTCTGCGGCCGACCGAATTCGTCGAGGTCGTGATCCGCGCTCTCGAACTCGAAATGGACCTGCGGTTCGAGGCCGCCGGCTGCGCCGAACTGGGCGAGGCCATGGCCAAGGATCCCTATATGCGCGCCCCGACGGTGTGCTGGGAGGGCGTGGGCAAGCGCGTCCTGACCCTGACCTGGGCCGAGGGAACGCCGCTGTCCGACCCCGCCGCCCTCGCTCTGCCGGGCCTGGACCGCAAGGCCCTGGCCGAGAACGTCACCCGCGGCTTCCTGGCCCAGGCCCTGGACCACGGCCTGTTCCACGCCGACCTGCACGAGGGCAACCTGTTCGTCGCCGCCCCGTCCAGCATCACCGCCGTCGACTACGGCATCGTCGGCCGCCTAGGCCCGGGCGAGCGCCGCTACCTGGCCGAGATCCTGTACGGCTTCCTGAACCGCGACTATCCCCGCATCGCCCAGGTGCATTTCGACGCCGGCTATGTGCCGGCCCACCAGGACAAGGACGCCTTCGCCCAGGCCCTGCGCGCCGTCGGCGAGCCGGTGTTCGGCCGCAACGCCCGCGACGTGTCGATGGGCCGTCTCTTGGCGCAACTCTTCGAGATCACCGCCCTGTTCGACATGGCCCTGCGCCCGGAACTGGTGCTCCTGCAGAAGACCATGGTCACGGTCGAGGGCGTGGCCCGCCGCATCGACCCGACCCACGACCTCTGGGCCGCCGCCGACCCGGTGGTCCGCCGCTGGATCGGCCGCGAACTGTCGCCCACGGCCAAGATCCGCGACTTCGCCGAAGAAGCCCTGCGCGCCCTCCGCGCCATCGCCCGCCTGGCCGAGAGGCCGCCGGCGACCACCGAGGTCCACATCGAGCGGACGCACGTCTGGCCGCTTCTATGGTTCCTGGTCGGCGCCGCGACGGCTGGAGCGGCTTTCGTGACAGGCCTGCTGCTGTCGCGCTAATCGACGCCGCCCGACGGCGTTGTGCGCGGAGAGCCAAGCGAAGGCGCACGACCGCCCTCGCTCAACCCATCGTCCCTGCCCCAGACCCGCCCTGGTCCGGGGGACAAGACCCAGGATGGCAGGAAAGATCCTTCTTACCCCTCCGCCTCGTCGCGCTCGCGCTTCTTGGCGGCGGTGGCGCGGCGGGCCTCGCGGGTCTTCTGCTCGGTCCAGTAGGCCGCGCCCTCGTCCGGCTTGAACATCGTGCGCGGCGCGCCCTCGCGCGAGACCACCGCGAACACATTGTCCTTGGGATCGTAGATCAAGAGGTCGCCATTAGCGCGCTTCAGGATTTGGGCGCCCTTGGGCGGATCGCTGATGAAGGCGTGGACCTTGGCGACATAGTCGTCGGCGGTCTTGGCGCCGAACGTCTCGCCGTTTCGCTCGAACGAGCGCTGGGCGTTTTCCTCGGCGGTGCGGGTGCGGTTGGCCGCCCAATAGGGCTTGCCGGCGACCAGCTTGACCGGCGCGTCGCGGGGATCGCCGCGGCTGGCGGTTTCTGTCGATCCTGGCGGGGGAGCGCTCTCCGACGCCACGCTGGCGCGATCACCGCCCTTCGGCGCCTTGACCGCCGAAGCGCCGCTGTCGCAGGCGGCCAGGGCCAGAACCCCCAGCCAAGCGAAGATCCCAACGGAAACCTGTCTTACAATCTTCATGATCGCATCCGCCCCATTGCTCTACCTTTACGTTTGATGAACGAAAGCGGAACAGGAGTCGAGTCCCAATCTTCACCTTAGGATTGTCACTGGCGCTTTGGCGCGCGGATGGGCATGTGCAGGGGACGAGACGAACGCGAGAGCGGGAGCTGGGCGTGAGCGACAAGCGGGTTCTTCTGATCGTCGGCGGCGGGGTCGCGGCCTATAAGTCGCTGCTGCTGGTGCGGCTGCTGCGCAAGGCGGGGATCGCCGTGCGGCCGATCCTGACCAAGGCGGGCGAGCAGTTCGTCACCCCGTTGTCCCTGGCGGCCCTGGCCGAGGACAAGGTCTATCAGGACCTGTTCTCCCTGACCGACGAGCACGAGATGGGCCACATCGAGCTGTCGCGCTCGGCCGATCTCGTCGTCGTCGCGCCGGCCACGGCCGACCTGATCGCCAAGGCCGCGAACGGCCTGGCCGGGGACCTGGCCTCGACCACCCTGCTGGCGACGGACAAGCCCGTGCTGATGGCGCCGGCCATGAACGTGCGCATGTGGCTGCACCCGGCGACCCAGCGCAATGTCGCGACCTTGAAGGCCGACGGCGTGTCGTTCGTCGATCCGGCCGAGGGCGCCATGGCTTGCGGCGAGTTCGGCCCCGGCCGCCTGGCCGAGCCGGAGGAGATCTTCGCGGCTGTCGTCGCCATGCTGGAAGGTCCCGCCGCCAAGCCGCTGGTCGGCAAGCGCGCCATCGTCACGGCCGGACCAACCTTCGAGCCGATCGACCCGGTGCGGGGCATCACCAACCGCTCCAGCGGCAAGCAGGGCTTCGCGATCGCCGAGGCCCTGGCGCAGCTGGGGGCGGATGTCACCCTGGTGGCCGGTCCGGTCTTCCTGCCCACCCCGCCAGGGGTCAAGCGGGTCGACGTCGAGACCGCCCGCCAGATGCTGGCCGCCAGCCAGGCCGCCCTGCCCGCCGATGTCGGCGTCTTCGTCGCCGCCGTCGCCGACTGGCGGGTCGACGAGGCCTTCGGAACCAAGCTGAAGAAGGAGAAGGGCGGACCGCCGGCCCTGACCTTCGTCGAGAACCCGGACATCCTGGCGACCCTGTCGGCCTCGGGTCCTCAACGGCCCAAGCTGGTCATCGGCTTCGCCGCCGAGACCGACCACGTCGAGGAGCACGCCCGCGCCAAGCTGGCCCGCAAGGGCTGCGACTGGATCATCGCCAACGACGTCACCCAGCCCGGCGTGATGGGCGGCGGCGAGAACGCCGTGCTGCTGGTCACCAAGGACAAGACCGAGCGCTGGGACCGCGCCGCCAAGGACGTGGTCGCGGCCCAGATCGCGGCCCGCATCGCCCAGGCGCTGGCCTAGCGCGGGGCCGCGAGACCTCAGCCCATCGTGGCCGTGGGGCGCACGACGATCTCGTTGACGTCGACATCGTCCGGCTGCTCGATCGCATAGCGGACGGCGCGGGCGATCGCGTCGGGCTTGAGGGCGATGGCCCGATAGCGCTCCATCGCCTCGGCGGCGACCGGATCGGTGATCGTCGAGGCCAGTTCGCTTTCGACCACGCCTGGCATCACGCACGTCACCCGCAAGGCCGCGTTCTCCTGCCGAAGGCCGTCCGAGATGGCGCGCACCGCGTACTTGGTCGCGCAGTAGACGGCGGCGGTCGGCACGACCGACAGGGCGCCGATCGAGGCGATGTTGATGATGTGGCCCGAGCCTCGCGCGGTCATTTCCGGCAGGACCGAAGCGACGCCGTAGAGCACGCCCTTGATGTTGACGTCGATCATCCGCTCCCATTCGTCGACCTTCAGCGAGGCCATCGGGGACAGAGGCATGACGCCGGCGTTGTTGACGATGACATCGACCCGCCCCCAGGCCTGGCGAGCGGCCTCGGCGAAGGCCTCGACGCTGGCGCGGTCGGTGACGTCAAGCGCGCGCGCCCGGACGTCGCCGCCGGCGGCGGTGAGTTCGTCGGCCAGGACGTCGAGGCGGTCGGTGCGCCGCGCGCCCAGCATGACCTTGGCGCCGGCGGCCGCCAGCTCCCGCGCGATGCCTTCGCCAATACCGCTCGACGCCCCGGTGACCAGAACAACCTTATCCATTTTCGCCTCCTGAAACGGCCCTTGATGGCCGGCCCAAGGAGTTAATCCCCGCCCATTGGCGCGACTATTGGCGAGAAACGCCATGACTTGGTAAGTAGAACTTACCAATGACCGTCGATCTCAACGCCATCGCCACCTTCGCCGCCGTCGCCGAGGCCCGAAGCTTCCGGCTGGCCGCCGAGCGCCTGGGCGTGACCCGCTCGGCCGTCAGCCAGACCATCCGCAAGCTGGAGCGGGACCTTGGTCTCGCCGTCCTGCATCGCACGACGCGAAGCGTGCATCCCACCGAGGCAGGCGAGCGGCTGCTGGCCAGCGTGGCTCCCGCCCTGGTCGAGATCAACGCCGCCGTCACGGGCGTCGCCGATCGCGACGCGCGGCCCGCCGGCCTGCTCCGCCTGGCCGTCTCCTCCATCGCCGAGAGTTTCCTGTCCGGTCCTCTGCTGGCCGGCTTTCGCGAGGCCTATCCCGATGTCCGCCTGGACGTGCACGTCACCGACGAGGCGTTCGACATCATCGCGCGCGGCTACGACGCAGGCGTGCGCCTGGGCGAGGTCATCGCGCAGGACATGGTGGCCGTGCCGGTCTCTGGGCCCCAAAGACAGGTCGTGGTCGGCGCGCCCGCCTATTTCGAGCGTCATGGCGCGCCCACCCATCCCCGCGACCTGACGCTTCACCGCTGCATCGGCTGGCGGCCGGCGCCGGACCTGGCGCCCTACCGCTGGGAGTTCGCCGAGGAGGGTCGCGAGTTCGACGTGGCGGTTGATCCCGAGATCACCACCAACGACATGATGTTCATGATCCGCGCCGCTCGCGCGGGCGGCGGCCTGACCTTCGGCATGCTCGAGACGTTCCAGCCCTGGATCGACCGGGGCGATCTCGTTCCAGTGCTGGAAAGCTTCGCGCCATCGTTTCCCGGCTTCTTCCTCTATTTTCCAACCCGCCGGAACCTGGCGCCCAAGCTGCGGGCCTTGGTCGACCACGTGAAGGCGGCCCGCCGACGCGCGGCGAGCGCCGGTGGGCAGGGCTAGGCTGGATCGAGCCGCGCCGGCTCGCCGTGCCGGACCGTCAAACGCGTCGGCCTGCCGCGGACCCAGAGCCGATCGACCTCGATTCCGGTCCAGCCCTTGGGCAGGATCGCCGGGCGTTCGCTCCAGGACGCCGGTTCGGACGCGGAAGGCAGCATGCCGCTGAAGCCGTACAGCAGGGAAATCAGGAAGCCGCCGATATTGGCGAAGAACGGCCCCGCCCGCGGTTGCTCGGGAAAGCGGTCGGCGCGGTATTCCAGGGTCTGCAGGAAGCGGCCCACGACGAACTGGCCGTAGCCCTCGTCCAGCAGCCGCAACGCCCCTTCGCGATCGCCCAGGCGCGCCGCCCAGGCGCCGTAAAGCGCCGACAGCATCGGACTGCCGATATAGTCGTCGGCCAGGCCCAGATAGAGCGAGATTGTCGCGTCCTCCGCTTCTGGAGACAGAGGATAGCCGAACGGAAAGACGCCCATCAGCGGATCGGGCGTGGCGCCCTTCTCCTCGTTGGTCCTGTAGTCGTCGTGGGAGACGACGGCCTGGCCGCGCGTGGGGATTTGCAGGCCATCGGCGATCTCCAGCCACGTCGGATCCGGCTCGAAGCCCAGCGTCCGGGCGATCCGCGCGCCCTCGCGCAGCACCACCACGGCGCCCATGTTCGAGAAGGCGGCGTTGTCCACCGGCTGCGCGCGCTCGGCGATGCCCATCGACGCCTTGATGGCGTAGCCGCCGCGCACCTTGCAGACCCGGCTGGCGATCCATTCGCAGACGCCCGAGACCACGGGCCAGGTCCGCGTGCGAAGGAACTCCCGGTCGCCGGTGGCGTCGGCGTAGAAGACGAAAGCCCGCGCCACGTCCAGCGACACGTGATCCTCGTGCCAGGCCGCCGTGCCGGGCAAAGGGGCGGCCTCCTGCCCGCTGCGCGGGGCGCTCTCCCACGGAAACTGCAGGCCCCGCCGGCCCATCAGCTGGGCGTTGCGCCGCGCGCTGTCGAGATGGGCGAACCGATATTCCAGCATGGCCCGCGCCGCGTGGGGCTGCAGCAGGCAGAGGGCGGGGACGACGAAGGCCTCGATGTCCCACATCACGTGGCCGAAGTAGTAGTGATAGTCGCGCCAGGTGGCCAAGCCGAAGATCGACGTCGAGGCGGGCGACGAGGCGTGGACCGAGCTCATCAGATAGAAGAAGCCGGCGTCGGCCAGCGACTGCCAGCGCGCCTCCGCGCCCTCAAGCCGGATTCGGCTCTTCCAGAGCGCGTCCCATTCCGCGCGGTTCTGCTTGCGGAGGGAGTCGAAGCCGTCGAACCGGGCCTTGGCGGCCAGGCGCTCGGCCTGCTGATCGGGCAGGTCGTGAAGGGCGTCGGGCACAATGCTGACGATCTGGCGCAGCCGCACGGCGCGTCCGCCCCGGGCCTGGACCGCGTGCTCTGAAACCAGCCGATCATCGCGCAACGGCGGACGGGACGGCGCCGCCTCGCCGACGCCCAGCACCTCGCTCGTCAAAGCCAGGCCGCAGGTCGAGAGCTCCCCGGCCGAGGCCCACAGGACCGAGCCATCCGTGGCGGGCTCTTTTTCGCCGGGCGTCTCGCGCCTGTGCCGCAAGGCCCGGCCATCGACCCCCGCGCCATCGATCATGGCGCGGAGCCCCAGGGCGCAAGCCTTGTCGACCGTGACCGCGATCTCCTGGCACGCCAACGTCGGCTCCGGGCGACTACAGAAGGTGACGACCTCGACCTGCGCGCGCTTGCCCTGGACCTCGAAGACAAAGCGAGAGGTGAGTTCGGCGGTCGAGAAATCGTAGGCCTGCTCCAGGTCGGAAACCTGGTGCGGCGCGTCGGAGAGCCAGACGCCGTCGATCGCCAGGTCGCCGGCCAACGGATAGGGCGCGACGGCGGCCGCCTCGATCTGGCGCTCGTCGTGCTCGCCGCTGAAGCCGCTGACCAAGCACATGCCCGCCCCCAGCGGAATCTCCCGGACGCGCAGACCCACAAGGCCGTTGGAGACATAGGCCGGCAGTTCGCGATCTCTGGCGCCCTGGGCGGCGGGAGGATTGATCGGCTTGCTCATGGAGACTCCGCGCCTGGCCGAGGGCATCCCTTCAAAACCCGAAGCGCCCCGCCGCGGTTTCACCGCCTGGCGGGCGACAACGCGGCCGCCCCCCTGGCCCCGCCCCCCGCAAATCGGCTACAGCCGTCCTGTCCCGAGCACAGGAACCTCTCATGTCCGCCATCCCCGCCGGTCTCGCCATCCGCTTCAAGCGTTGGGAAGGCAATCCCGACCTGCCGGTCCCGACCTACGCCACGGCGGGAGCCGCGGGCTTCGACCTGCGCGCGGCGGTGCCGGAGGACGAGCCCATCGTCCTGAAACCGGGCGCGCGCTGCATGGCGCCGACCGGCTTTTCGGTGGCGGTGCCGGACGGCTGGGAGATGCAGGTGCGGCCGCGTTCGGGCCTGGCGTTCAAGAACGGCGTCACGGTGGTCAACGCGCCGGGCACGGTCGACAGCGACTATCGCGGCCAGGTCTGCGTGCTGCTGATCAATCTGGGCGAGGAAGACTTCACGATCCGTCGCGGCGATCGCATCGCCCAGGGCGTCATCGCCGCCGCGCCGCAATGGCCGCTGGTCGAGGTCGAGGATCTGGACGCGACCGATCGGGGCGCCGGCGGCTTCGGCTCGACGGGATCGAAATAGGTCATAGCCGCCCGCTCGCCTGGGCGGCCTTGAACGCCACCGCCAGATACCCCCCGAACCCGGTCGCGAAGGCCGCCGCGGCCAGCCAAAGGGTGGGGCGTAGCATGTTCAGCGGAGACTGGCGCTTCGAGGGTCGTGTCGTCATGGGAAACCTCCCCTGACGCTTAACGGACTCCGCCGTAGACGGTTGCGCCGAAGGTATGTCCGGCCATGACCGCGACGTTGCGACCA
This sequence comes from uncultured Caulobacter sp., assembly GCF_937900395.1. GTDB lineage: Bacteria > Pseudomonadota > Alphaproteobacteria > Caulobacterales > Caulobacteraceae > Caulobacter. Next base: position 1,721 of record NZ_CALCDX010000149.1, on the reverse strand, counting down.
CTTTCGGACAGCGCGCCTAGACTATAAATATAATCCTTATGCTGATTGTATTAAAAAAGGACCATTTCTACATGCTCGGTCCTGCGTCGAAATGCCACCCAACAGTTCTAATCCCATGATTTACTGAGACTCTACGGCGATCCGCCTCGCGAAGACTCGAACTTGACGGCGGATTTCTGAAACCCAGTGTGGGTTTATTAACCCTGACAGGTGGTGATGGCGTCCGATTACGAGGTCGGGGACCGGACGCATGTCTAATTTGAAAGTCGCGCACAAGCTGCTGTTTGCGTTCGCGATTCTTGTTCTCGGCGTCGTCGCCGCCGGAGCGGTCGTCGCGGTCGGCCTGACCTCGATCCAGCGGATCACCACCCTAAACACTCGCAGCTACGCCTATGTCGCCGCGATCACGGATACGACGGCCGCGCTTGTGGAAGAGCAGAACGCGGTGCGTGGCTACGTCGCCAGCCTGGACCCCTCGTTCCTGAAGAAGCGCGCGAAGTACGAAGGCGAGTACAAGAAGGCCTACGGCCGCCTCGTCGTCGGCGTCGAGAGCGCCGATGAGAAGGCCCGCGTCGAGAAGCTGGCCGCAGCGGTCGCGGTGTTCGAGGCCGAGATCTCCAAGCAGATCGCCGACGCGTCAAACCCGGCCACCCTCGAGAACACGCGGCTTGAAATCGCCAAGACGGGCCGCCTGACCAACGTCCGCAAGGTGCTGGAAGCGATGTCAAAGGTCGAGACCCAGCAACTGGCCGCTCGCAGCGCCGAGCAGGCCAAGGCCTTTAGGACCGCCCTCGTCACCCTGGCCGTCGCGGGCGCCCTGGCCGTCGGGACGGCCGCTCTGATGGGCTGGCTGCTGTCGAACGCGATCGCGACGCCCGTCACAGCCATGACGGCGGTCATGCGCCGCCTGGCGGGTGGCGACAACACGGTCGACGTGCCCGCCGTGGGTCGCAAGGACGAGATCGGCGGCATGGCCGCCGCCGTCCTGACCTTCAAGGAAGCGGCCATCGAGAAGGTGCGCCTAGAAGGACTCGCGGCCGAGCAGCGCGCGGAGGCCGAGCGCAACCGGCAAGCCGGCGAGGCCGAGCGCGCGGCCAATGCTCGCGAGCAGGCGACCGTCGTCGCCGAGGTCGGCGAGGCGCATCAGAGCTGCCCGATCCTGATCCTGGACGGCGAACTGGACTGGCCCGAGGCCCAGGTCAGCGAAACCACCGGCCGTCGCTTCCTCCAGGACCACGCCATCGCTCCCTATCTGGCGGCCCGCTACGGCGTCGGCCGCCCGCATCCCTGAAAGGATCGCCCCATGCCCCTCGGCCCCGTGACCATGATCGGCGTCTATCTGGTGGTGTGGTGGACGGTGCTGTTCGCTGTGCTGCCGCTGGGCCAGGCCCTGGCGGCGGAGATTCCGCTGTATCCCACCGGCCCCAGCGAAGATTCGGCCTTCCTGCGCTTCTTCAACGCCGGCGAGACGCCGCTGGAGCTGAATGCCGCCAACGGCGCCAGTCTGCGCCTGGAAGGCGAGCAGCGCGTCGGCCGCGGCCGACTCCGCCGTCATCTTCACCATGTGGAACGCCTTCGAGCCGAGCTGGATGCGGTCATCGTCGAGAATCACCTTCTCGATGTTGTCCACCAGCTTGGTGTCACCGGACGAAGGGTCGGAGACGTACACCAGCCACGGCTTGTCCGGGGTCAGGCTCGTCTCGCTCGGCGTCGCCGCGGGT
>NZ_CALCDX010000148.1 GCF_937900395.1 uncultured Caulobacter sp. | reverse complement strand
AAAAAAATGTGTGCTTTAGTCGCGATTCTTAGCGGCTGTGCAAACTTAAAAACAGAGAAAATCAGTTTTCTTGTCTATGGTCAATCAAATAGCGTAAGTCCAAGCCAGACGACCGAAGGAAAGCCAGGGGGCCAGATTTATGCGGCATCCGCAAACCTGGTTATCAATGACTTTTATGCAGAACATACCCCCAAAGGTGCCGATCCTTTGGGGCGGGGTTTTGTTATGCACCGGCCAACGGCTGAAAAACCGATTATCTCGGGGGCGTCCTGGGTGCGTCTGGCTGAACTTTTTCCCGGAACAGAATTCGAAATTTATAATTATGGCTTGGGAAATTCGACAACCGGGAGACTTTTGCGCGAAGATTATTTTTACCCGGTAGAGCGGCTTTTGACTGAAAAGAAAACCGGTCATGTGCTTTATGTGCAAGGTGAATCTGATTGCCTGGAGAATGTCAGCGAGTCAGCTTCATATGAAAATCTTAAGTCTATGATCCTTAAAAGCAAAAATGCAAATCCCTCCGTGCATTGGTTTGTTGCATTGAATGGCTTTAAATGTTCTGCCCCGCGTTTAGCTCAGCTGGCGGTGATTCGCGAAGGCCTGGCGGATCTCGCCGCGCGGGGCCACCACGGTGACCTCGCCGTTGGCGGTCGAGGCCGCGCGATGGACGCTATTGCCGACCCCGCTCAGCTTGGCGCGCGCCATCACCGTGCCCGAGATCGCCGGCTTGCCCTCGCTCTGGATCGGAATGAACTCCTCGAGGCGGCCGTTGGTCAGGCGCACGTCCAGATCGGTGCGCGGGACGGCGGGGCGGGCGTCCAGGCGCACCTTCCCCCGCAGGTCGCCGCGCGAGAAGGTGAAGGCCAGCGGGTCCAGGGTCAGCACGCCGTCCTTCAGGTCCAGCTTCAGGCTGACCTTTTCCAGCGGCAGGTTCGGCGCGTTCACCGCATCGGCGCGGTAGCTCACCTTGGCGTCCATGGCGCGGACGCGCTCCACTTGCAAGGTGGCGTCGGGCAGCAGGCGCTGGGTCGCGTCGCGCTGGGCGGCTTCGACCTTCTGGCCCGCCGAGGCGGTCTCGCCGCGGCCCGTGGCCGGCGCGGCGCCGACGAGGCTGCCCAGGTCGTCGAAGTCCAAGCGCTTCGAGCGCAGTTCGGCTTCCAGATAGGGGCGCTCCCGCCCGGTCAACACGAACAGGTCGCCGGCGATGTCGCTGTCGCCGACCCGCCCGGTCAGTTTCTGGAAGTCGTAGCGCGGCCCCTTGCGGACCATGTGGCCCGAGACGCGATAGGGCGGGGTGTTGGGCAGGGTCAGGCCGGTCAGGTCGTGCAGCCGGTTGAGGTCGGCGCCGGACACCGTCAGGTCGGTCTCGAACCGTCCGAGGTCGAAAGGCTTGGTCACCTGGCCGTGAGCGACGATCCGCGTCGCGCCCGCGCGCACTTCCGCGTCGAACGGATAGGGTCGGCTGGGCGAGATGTTCAGCAGCGGCCCGCCGCTGACCTCGGCCGTGAAGGCGGACTTGTTCAAGGTCCCATTGCCCTCCAGCACGAACCGGCCGCCGCGTTCCCCGGCCCGCTCCTGGGCGTTCACCGAGCCGACGAACAGCGTCCCGCGCTGGCGGTCGTCGAAGCGCAGCTTGCCGTCGTTGATCACGAACCGCTGGATGGCGGGCAGCTTCAGCGGCTTGTCGCTCTTGCGCGCGCCGAAGGTCCAGTTGGCCTTGCCGTCCTCGTCGCGCAGCAGGCGGACGTCCGGCTTGTCCAGCGCCAGGAACGGCATGATCACCTCGCCGCGCAGCAGCGGCAGGATCTTGATCTGCACGGCGATCCGCTGGAGCTGGACCATCTGCCCGGCTTGGGGATCGACCTTCCGCGCCCAGGCCGGCTGGCCGATCCGAACGCCATAGGCCTCGGCCTTGGGCGAGAACGACCAGGGATGGACGCGCAGGTCGCCGGTGATCGCCACCTCGCGCTGCATCTGGGCCGAGGCGTAGCGGCTCAAGGGACCCCGCAGCCAGTTCCAGTCGAAGATCACCAGGAAGGCGATGATCGCGGCGACCAGCGCCAAGGCCGAGCCGATGCCGATCAGGGCGCGCCGCGACAGGCCGCGCCACGGAGGACGCGGGGGCTTTGGCGGCAGGATGGCGTCGGCGGTCGACAGCGGCTTAGCTCCGGTTGAACCCTCCTAACGCGCAAGGGCGGTGGTCATGTTCCCTGCCGAGGGGCTTCCCCTCGCGGCCCCGCGCGGCTAGCCTTCGGTCAAACAAGTGTTTGAGGGGGCGGAAGATGGCGATCGAGGCGGTGATCTGGGACTTTGGCGGCGTCTTCACGACCTCGCCGTTCGAGGCCTTCCGCCGCTACGAGACCGAACGCGGCCTGCCCAAGGACTTCATCCGCACGGTCAACGCTGCCGATCCGGACGCCAACGCCTGGGCGCGGTTCGAGCGGGCCGAGATCGACGCGGCGGCCTTTGACGGCCTCTTCCTGGAGGAGGCGACGCGGCTGGGACACGCCGTGCGCGGCGCCGAGGTGCTGCCGTTGCTCTATGGCGACCTGCGGCCGCGCGTCATGGACGCGCTGAAGGCCTGCAAGGCCCGCTTCAAGGTCGGCTGCATCACCAACAACGTCCCGACGGGCCACGGCCCCGGCATGGCCCAGAGCGCCGAGAAGGCGCTGGCGGTCGGCGAGATCATGGCCCTGTTCGACGCGGTGATCGAAAGCTCCAAGGCCGGGGTGCGCAAGCCTGACCCGCGCATCTACCAGATGATGTGCGAGCTGTTGGATGTCGCGCCCGAGGCTTGCGTCTACCTCGACGACCTGGGGATCAACTGCAAGCCGGCGGCCGCGCTCGGGATGACCGCCATCAAGGTTTCCAGCGAAGACCAGTTGCTGGCGGACCTTGCCGAAGCGACCGGATTGGCGTTCTGAGGGGGCAAGACTCTCTCGGAGGAAACATGTCCCGCCCCAGGATCGGCGCCGCCGCCGCGATCGCCCAGCTCGACGGCTGGCGCGTCGCGGAAGGCCACAAGGACGCCATCGCCAAGACCTTCCGCTTCGCCGACTTCAACGAGGCGTTCGGCTTCATGACCCGCGTCGCCCTGATGGCCGACAAGCTCGATCACCACCCCGAGTGGTTCAATGTCTACAACCGCGTCGAGGTGTTGCTGACCACCCACGACGCCGACGGGGTGACCGAGCTCGACGTGACGCTCGCGAAGTTCATGGACAGCGCGGCCTGAAGAATTCAAACTCCCGTTTGAATTATAATCGGGAGGACGCCGCATGGCGCAGAGCACGGGCCGGGTCGCCGGCAAGAAGGCCTTCATCACCGGCGGGGCCCAGGGCCTGGGCGCGGCGGCGGGGCGTCGGCTCGCCGAAGAGGGCGCCAAGGTCGTCCTCGCCGACATCAACCTGGCCGGCGCGCAGGCCGTGGCCGACGAGATCAACGCCCGGCACGGCGCCGGTACGGCCTTCGCCTTGCATCTCGACGTCACGCAGGAAGACCAGTGGATCGAGGCGCTCGAGAAGGCCAACGGCCTGATGGGCGGCATCTCGGTGCTGCTGAACAACGCGGGCGTCGCGGGCGACAAGCCGCTGGAGGCGATGGAGTTCGATCTCTGGAAGCGGATCATGTCGATCAATGTCGACAGCGTCTTCCTGGGCGCCAAGCACGCCCTGACCTACATGCGCGCCCATCAGCCGGGCTCGATCGTCAACATCAGCTCGATCGCCGGCCTGATCGCCAACCACAACTCGCCGGCCTACAACGCCAGCAAGGCGGCGGTGTGGATGCTGAGCAAGAACATCGCGCTCTACTGCGCCAAGCAGGGCCTCGACATCCGCTCCAACTCGATCCACCCGACCTTCATCGATACGCCGATCCTGGACCCGCTGAACCAGCGGCTGGGCAAGGAAGAGGCGCAGGCCAAGCTGGGACGTCAGATCCCGGTGGGCCACATCGGCGAGCCGAACGACATCGCCAACGCCGTGCTCTACCTGGCCAGCGACGAGAGCAAGTTCGTCACCGGCGCCGAGATCAAGGTCGACGGCGGGATTTCGGCGATGTGAGGATTTGATAGTTCCTCCCCCGCGTCGCGGGGGAGGTGGCCCAGAGGGCCGGAGGGGGCGAGCTGGAGGTCGGCCGTGCAGGCCCCCTCAGTCGCTCCGTGACAGCTCCCCCGCATCGCGGGGGAGCATCTTAAACGCTCCTACCGCGGCGCGCGCTTCGCCAGAATCCGCTGCAGCGTCCGGCGGTGCATGTTCAGGCGGCGCGCGGTTTCCGAGACGTTGTGGCCGCACATCTCGTAGACGCGCTGGATGTGTTCCCAGCGGACGCGGTCGGCGCTCATCGGGTTTTCCGGCGGGGCCGGCGCGGCGTCCTTGGCGGCCAGCAGGGCGCGGGCCACGTCGTCGGCGTCGGCCGGCTTGGAGAGGTAGTCGACCACCCCCGCCTTCACCGCCGCCACGGCGGTGGCGATGTTGCCGTAGCCGGTCAGCATGATGACCTTGGCGTCGGGCCGCGCGTCGCGCACCGCCTCGACGACCTTCAGGCCCGAGCCGTCCTCCAGCCGCATGTCGAGCACGGCGTGGGCCGGGGCCTGGGCGCGCAGAATGGTCAGGGCCTCGGCCACGGAAGCCGCCAACGTCACCTCGAACCCGCGCTGCTCCAGAGCTCGTCCGAGCCGGGTCCGCAACGGGCCGTCGTCGTCCAACAGAAGCAGAGTCTTGTCCGGCAGCGCCGAAACCAGCTCACCGATATCCGCCATGAAGTCAGCCCCTCCCCGGGCCAATACTCAACAGGCCAAATAGTATTCTATCCTTCCGCGCATCCGCGTCATAACTCAAGCCCCCGTATAACCTGGAGCTTCCAACGCGGCGCGCGGCCAACGCGCGGACACCACGGCGCCGCCGCGACGACCATTACGAAAATCGACCGTCGCGCCCGTCCGTTCCAGCAAGGTCTTGGCGATGAAGAAGCCCAGGCCCATGCCGATATGACCGGTACGCGAGCCTTCCGCGCCTGGACGTGTGGTCACGTACGGTTCGCCCAGCTTGGCCAGCACCTCGGGCGAGAAGCCCGGCCCGTCGTCGCGGGCTTCGATGACAATATGTCGCGGGTCGAAGCGGGCGATGACGATCACCTCGCTGCGGGCGAAGTCCACCGCGTTCTCCACGATCGAGGTCATGGCGTGGATGATCTCGGGGCGGCGCCAGATGTCCGGCGCCGTCTCGCCGGCCGGGCCATTGACCACGGCCTCGACCCGGATGCCATGCACCAGGTGCGGCTCGATCACGTCCTGGACCAGCTGCACCAGGCTCATGCGCTCATGCACGGCGTCCTGGGCCTCGGGCATTTCCGTCAGGCGTTGGAGGATCTCGCGACAGCGGGCGGCCTGGCCGATCAGGAGCTCGGCGTCCTCGCGCACCTCTTCGCTGGTGGCGTTGCGGGCCATCTCGCGTGAGACGACCGAGATGGTCGCCAGCGGCGTGCCCAGCTCGTGCGCCGCCGCCGCCGCCAGGGCGCCCAGGGCCGACAGCCGCTGCTCGCGGGCCAGCACGGTCTCGGTGACGTTCAGGGCCAGCTCCATGCGGGCCGACTCGCTGGCCGCCTGCCAGGCGTAGGCGGCCGTCAGGATGATGCCCGCGATCCGCGCCGCCACGATCATCGCCATCATGGTCGGGCTGGGATTGAAGCCCATAGGCGCGCCGTTCACGGTGGGCAGCGGCATGTGAAAAAAGGCGAGCAGGATCGAGGCGGTGATCGCCAGGAACCCCAGGCCGATCGCATAGCGCGCCGGCAGGGTCGCGGCGGCCAAGGTCACCGGCGCGATCAGGAGCAGGGCGAAGGGATTGTGCGCGCCGCCCGTCAGGTAGAACAGCGCCGACAGCTGCAGGATGTCGAAGGCGATCTGCGCGGTGGCTTCGCCGTCGCGGGCCATCCTCTGGCCGTTCGAAGCCAGGCCCAGGAGGACGTTCAGCCAGGCCGACAGCGCCACCAGGGTGAAGCACATCGCCCACGGCACGTGCATCTTCAGCGCCAGGCCCGAGATCAGCAGGGCGGCCGTCTGGCCGACGACCCAGGCCCAGCGTTGGGCCAGAAGGGTGCGAACGCGAAGGCGGCTGCGTCTCAGTCCGGGCGCGGTCCAGCCCCAGGCGTCGTCTTGCGCCGGCTCTTCGCCCGGCCTATCGAGCCCGTTGCGGCGCGGATCCTCGGGCATTCCAGCGAACGAGACGTCAGCCATGACCGCAAGATTGTCCAGAATTGCGCGCTTTGCGAGTGCAAAAGGATGGGCTGAGACAAAAGGATGCGCCGCCGATGCTTCGTCAACGTCTGGTCCTGATCGTCGTTTGCCTGCTGGGTCTGCTTGTCGTGGCCGGCCTGGCCTGGCGGGCCAACACGCTTGGCCGGCAGCCCGCCGCCGCGGTCGGCGGCCCGTTCCAGCTGGTCGACCAGAACGGGACCCCGACCACCGAGAAGGTGCTGAAGGGCAAGTGGAGCGCGGTGTTCTTCGGCTTCACCTACTGCCCCGACGTCTGCCCCGGCACGTTGCAAGGCCTGGCCGCCGCGACCGAGCAGCTCGGGCCCAAGGCTAAGGACCTGCAGATCGTCTTCATCTCGATCGACCCCGAGCGTGACACGCCGGCCCAGATGAAGGCTTACCTGTCGGCCGACTATGTGCCGAAGTCGACGATCGGCCTGACCGGGACTCAAGCCCAGGTCGACGCCGCGGCCAAGGCCTACAAGGTCTATTACGCCAAGGTCGGGACGGGGCCGGGCTACACCATGGACCACTCGACGGCGATCTACCTGATGGACCCCAAGGGGCGCTTCAAGACGGTGATCCCCTACAACCAGCCCCCGGCCGACATCGCCGCGCGGATCAAGGCGGCGATGGCGGGGTGAGCCCCGTCCCCCGACCTCCCCGGCGCCACGGGTCGCGCTTTGCGCGCCCGGGCGTAAACTCCTGCCGGGGTCCAGCTCGAACCCACTGACGCTGCTGGCGCTCAAGGCGGACTGATCGCGATCACCCCCAACCGCTCAGGATGAAGCTGGGCCCCGGCATTCGCCGGGGAGGTCGGGTTTCTAGGCGACCCCGTGACGCGGCGCGAAATGCGTTCGAGGGATAGACTCCTTTAGCTTTCGCTGTGCTATGTTGCGCTGCAACATTGCGGGTGCGACATGCTCTACGCCCTTCACGAGGCGGCCTATTACGCCTCGACCCCGATGCGCCTCGCGGCGCTGGCGGCCCGGGACTTCTGGGGATCGCCGCTGAACCCGGCCGGCGACACGGCCCTGGGCCGGCGCATGCGCGCCGGCGCGGACCTGTTCGCCAACGTCACCCGACGCTATGGCAAGCCCAAGTGGAACATCGACAAGGTCAAGGTCGGCCAGGTCGACGTCCGCGTCCGCCCGACCGTGGTCTGGGAAAGCCCCTGGGCGCGCCTGGTCCAGTTCGACCGCGACATGGCCGACATGCGCCGGGCGGGCAAGTTCTCGCTGGACCCGGCGGTGCTGATCGTCGCGCCCCTGTCGGGCCACTACGCCACCCTGCTGCGCGGCACGGTCGAGGCCTTCCTGCCCGATCACGCCGTCTTCATCGTCGACTGGGTCAACGCCCGCGAGGTCTCGGTCCTGGAGGGTCGCTTCGACTTCCACGACTATATCGACCACGTGATCCAGATGCTGGAGGTGCTGGGGCCGCGTCCGAACGTGGTGGCCGTCTGTCAGCCCGGCCCGCCGGTCCTGGCCGCCGCCGCCCTGATGGCCGAGCAGAACCATCCCTCGCGCCCGGCCAGCATGACCTTCATGGGCTCGCCGATCGACGCGCGCCTGTCGCCGACCGTCACCAACCAGCTGGCCGAGGAAAAGCCGTTCACCTGGTTCCAGTCGAACATGATCTACACCGTGCCGCCGCCCTATGCGGGCGCGGGGCGACGCGTCTATCCGGGCTTCGTGCAGCTGGCCAGCTTCATGAGCATGAACGCCGAGCGCCACCAGGAAGCCCACCGCCGCTACTTCAACCACCTGGTCAGCGGCGACGGCGACAGCGCCGACAAGCACCTGGAGTTCTACGACGAGTACCTGTCGGTCCTGGACCTGACCGAGGAGTTCTATCTCCAGACCATCGACATCGTCTTCCAGCAGTATCTGCTGCCCAAGGGCGAGCTGATGCATCGGGGGACCTTGGTGAAGCCCGAGGCGATCACCGACATCGGCCTGATGACGGTCGAGGGCGAGAACGACGACATCTCCGGCATCGGCCAGACCCAGGCCGCCCACGGCCTCTGCCCGAACATTCCGGACGACATGAAGCTGGACTACGTCCAGCCCAGCGTCGGCCACTACGGCGTGTTCAACGGCCGCCGGTTCCGCGAGGAGATCTATCCCCGCGTCCGCGCCTTCATCCGCAAGTGCGACCCGAATTTCGCGGAAGAAGCCTGAGGGCTCCATCCCCGCTTCTCTTCTCCCGCCTTCCTAGGCCTTGTGCCTAGGACCCATGGCGGCGCCAGGCGCGGCGTCTTCACAAGACGGCGTCGAGGTGAACGATCATCTCCCGGCTCGGCGGCTTCGGAACGATGGGTCCTAGGCACAAGGCCTAGGAAGGCGGATCGAAAGGCGTTGGCCACAGCGCTCAAACCCGATCTCTCCGCCTTGCGACGAACCCCGACGCACACGATCTTACCGGCATGTTCTCGCGCATGGCCCAAAGGTTCTCTGACGGCGATCGGCTGGAGGTCGGCGGCTGGCCGGTGCGGCTGCGCGTCGACGGCCGCGCGCGGCGGGTGTCGCTGAGGGTCGATCGCGCCAAGTCCGAAATCGTCGCCCTGGCGCCCAGTCCCAGACGGCTGAACGAGGCCGTCGCCTTCGCCCAGGAGAAGTCCGGCTGGATCGCCAAGCAGCTGGCGGCCCTGCCCCAGCGCATGAGCCTGGCGCCCGGCGGCGTGCTGCGCTTGAACGACAGGCCCTATCGCCTCGAGGTCGGCCCCGGCCGCGCGCGGCTGGAAGAGGACCGCATCGTCGCGCCGGACGATCCCAATTGGGGCCTGAAAGTCATCCGCCTTGCCAAGCGCGAGGCGCTGAGCGTGCTGACCGAGCGCACCGCCGTCCACGCCGCCGCCCTGGGCCGGCCCATGCCGTCGGTGGCGGTGGCCGATCCGAAGGCGCGCTGGGGCTCGTGCCGTCCGGCGACGCCGCGCGCCCCGGCCGCGATCCGCTACAGCTGGCGCCTGATCCTGGCCCCGGCGGCGGTGGCCGACTATGTCGCCGCCCACGAGTGCGCGCACCTGATCGAGGCCAATCACGGCCCGCGGTTCTGGGCGCTATGTGAAGAGCTGGCGGGCGATCCGGCGCCGCACCGCGCCTGGCTGCGGGCGCACGCGGCGGAGCTGCACGCGATCGGGGCGTGAGCGGCTTGAGGCTAGTTCCTCCCCCGCGATGCGGGGGAGGTGGCCCAGAGGGCCGGAGGGGGCAAGCTGGGTGAACGCCGCGTTAGCCCCCTCAGTCACTCCGTGACAGCTCCCCCGCATCGCGGGGGAGCAACTTTCTTCAGTAAGGCAGTTGCCCCGGCGGCGGGGCGGTTCCGGCCGGCGTCTCGGCCGCGGGACCTTCCGGCGTCGGGTTGAGCAGGTCGCCGATCGGGTCCGGCGCTTCCGGAGGCGGGGCGACGCCGCCAGGGATGGGCGTGGCTTTCAAGCGCGGCAGGGCGGCGGTCATGAACGAGCGCCAGATTTCGGCCGGAGCGCCGCCGCCGGTCACCCGGCGCATGGTGGTGTTGTCGTCCTTGCCGGTCCAGACGGCGGTCACGAAGCCGCCCGTGTAGCCGACGAACCAGGCGTCCCGGTAGTCGCTGGTGGTGCCGGTCTTGCCGGCGATGTCGTAGCCGCCGACCCGTGCGCGCGTCCCCGTGCCCGAGGTCACGACCTCGCGCATCATCTGGTTCATGTACTGCAGGGCTGGCGTGCCGATCACCGCCGCGCGGGCCTGCTTGTCGACATTGTGGTCGTACAGGACCTTGCCCTTGGCGGTGCGGATGCGCTCGATGCCATAGCCCTTGGCCAGGAAGCCGCCGTTGGCGAACGGGGCGTAGGCCTGGGCCATCTCCATCGGCGAGACCTCGACCGCGCCCAGGGCCATCGACGGATCCAGCTGGATCTTGCTGGTGATGCCGAGGCGCCGGGCGGTGTTGGCGACGTTGCTGGTGCCGACCTCGCTGGCGAGGCGCGCGGCGACCGTGTTGATCGACTGGGCCAGCGCCGTCTGCATGGTGATCTGGCCAAGATACTTGCCCGTGTAGTTGCGCGGCTCCCAGTTGCCGATCTTCACCGGCTCGTCGACCACCATCATGTCGGGCGTGCGGCCCTGCTCCATGGCGGTCAGATAGACGAACGGCTTGAAGGCCGAGCCGGCCTGGCGGCGGGCGGTGGTGGCGCGGTCGAACTGGCTCTCGGCATAGTCGGCGCCGCCGACATAGGCGCGGATGCGGCCCTCGCCGTCGATGGCGACCAGGGCCGACTGCTGGACGCCCTGCTTCTCGTAGGCCTCGACGCCCTGCTTCACGGCGCGTTCGGCGGCGACCTGGATCGGCAGGTCCAGCGTGGTCTCGACCACCAGGTCCTCGGTCGGTTCGCCGACCAGCGAGCGGACCTGGGCGTCGATATAGTCGGTGAAGTACTGGGCGCGCTGGTTGGCCAGGGTGGCCGAGACCTGCACCGGGGTGCTGAAGGCCTGGTCGCGCTGCTCGGGCGTGATGGCCTTGATGCGCACCATCTCGTCCAGAACGATCGTGGCGCGGCGGGCCGCGCGCTCCTTGGCCGAGACCGGCGAATAGCGGGCGGGGCCCTTCATCATGCCGGCCAGCAGGGCGGCCTCGCCGACCGACAGGTCCTTGGCGGGCTTGTTAAAATAGCGCTGCGAGGCGGCTTCGATGCCGTAGGCGCCGGCGCCGAAATAGACCCGGTTCATATAGAGGGCCAGGATCTGTTTCTTGGAGAACTTCATCTCCAGCCAAACGGCCAGGATCAGCTCCTGAGCCTTGCGGCGATAGTTCTGGGCCGGGCTGAGGAACAGGTTGCGGGCCAGCTGCTGGGTGATGGTCGAGCCGCCGCGCTGGGGGCCGTCGTGGGTGGCGTTCCAGATCGCCGAACGGGCGATGCCCCAGGGGTTGAAGCCGAAGTGGTGGTAGAATTGGCGGTCCTCGATCGCCACGAAGGCGGCCGGCACGTAGGGCGGCAGGGCGTCGATGTCGACGGGCGGCGCGTACTGGCTGCCGCGCACGGCCAGCAGGGCGCCCGAGCGGTCCAGATAGTTGATCGAGGGCTGGCGCTTGACGTCGTACAGGGTCGAGGTGTCGGGCAGGTCGCGGGCGAACACCGCGAAGAAGGCCACGACGAAGATCAGGCCCCAGATGCCGAGCACCGTTCCCCAATAGACCAGGGCCTGGAGCGGGGTGCGTTGCGGCTTCGCCGGCTTGTTTCCGCCGAAGGGTCCGTTCGCCATGTTGGTATCGTTCCTGCGCGCGCCGGGGATCTTGAGCGCGTTCCGTTTAGCCGAACCCCACAGAACGCGCGACAAGATTGACGAGATATGAACGCGGCGGTTTTCGGGCCTTTCGCGGAACCCGTCGCCAGAGAAACGACGGCGCCTGCGATCCTGCCTTGGCGCGGCGCGGGCGGACCGCCATAACGACGGCCGTGTACGTTCCTCCCGAATCCCCAGAGCTCGATCAGGCGCGCGACGTCCTGCGCCGCACCTTCGGCCACGCCGACTTCCGCGGCATGCAGGCGGGGGTGGTCAATGAGATCCTGGCCGGGCGCAGCGCCATGGCCGTGCTGCCGACCGGCGGCGGCAAGAGCCTCTGCTACCAGATCCCGTCGCTGATCCGGCCGGGCGTCGGCTTGGTGGTCTCGCCGCTGATCGCCCTGATGGCCGACCAGGTCCAGGGCCTGCGCCAGGCGGGCGTGGCGGCCGAGCGGCTGGACAGCAACATCTCGCTAGACGAGCGCTCGGACATCTGGCGGCGCATCGACGCCGGCGAGGTCGACCTGCTGTACCTGTCGCCCGAAGGCCTGATGCAGCCGTGGATGCTGGAGCGCCTGTCGCGCACGCCCCTGGCCCTGGTCGCGGTCGACGAGGCGCACTGCGTCAGCCAGTGGGGCCACGATTTTAGGCCCGAGTACCGGATGTTGGGGCGGCTGGCGGAGCTGTTCCCCGACGTGCCGCGCCTGGCGGTCACCGCCACGGCCGACGCCCGGACCCGGGACGACATCCGCGCCGAGCTGCGCCTGGAGGGCGCGGCCGAGTTCGTCGACAGCTTCGCCCGTCCGGAGCTGGCCCTCAGCGCCGAGCGCAAGCGGGGCAAGGGCCATGACCGGGTCGTGGAGCTCGTTCTGGAGCGCCGGGGTCGCTCCGGCGTGGTCTATGCCGGCTCGCGCGACGCCACCGAGAAGCTGGCCGAGAAACTCAACGCCGAAGGCGTGCCGGCCCTGGCCTACCACGCCGGCCTCGACAAGGCCGTGCGCGCCCGCCGGCTCGAGGACTTTCTGGAGGCCGACGCCGCGGTGATGGTGGCGACCATCGCCTTCGGCATGGGCGTCGACAAGCCCGACGTCCGCTTCGTGATCCACGCCGATCCCCCCGCCGCCATCGAGGCCTATTGGCAGGAGGTCGGTCGCGCCGGCCGCGACCGGCAGCCGGCCGAGGGCATCACCCTCTACGGCTCGGCCGACATGGCCTGGGCCGGCCGCCGCATCGAGACGCGCGAGGCGCCCGACGAGGTCAAGCAGGTCCAGTCGCGGAAGCTCCGCCAGTTCTACGCCATGCTGGAGGGCGTCACCTGCCGCGCGGCGGCGGTCCGCCGCTATTTCGGCGAGGAGGGCGTGGCGCGCTGCGGGGTCTGCGACATCTGCGTCTCGCCGCCCGCCGCGACCGACGCCACCGAGGCGGCGCAGAAGGCTCTCTCGGCCGTGCACCGGTTGGGCGGACGCCTGGGGCGCGGGCGGGTGATCGAGCACCTGCTGGGCAAGACCAAGGACGTCACGCCCAGCGAGGCCCAGCTGCCGACGTTCGGCATCGGGCGCGAGATGAGCCAGCCGGCCTGGCGCGACCTCTTCGACACCCTGATCTTCGAGGGCCTGCTGCGCGAGGATCCCAATGACGGCCGGCCGCTGATCGGCCTGGGCGATGTCGAGGGCGTCCGGCAGGTCTATCGCGGCGAGCGGCGCGTGGCCCTGCGCCAGATGGTGGACGCGCCCGAAACCGGCAGGGCCTCCGGCGCGCGCAAGCGCCGAGAGGGCAAGGCGCTGACCATCCCCGCCGACAACCAGGTGCTGTTCGAGGCCCTGCGCGCCTGGCGCAAGGAGGCCGCGCAGCTGCAGCACGTGCCGCCCTACGTCATCTTCCACGACGCCACCCTGGCCGAGATCGCCGCCGCGCGGCCGACGACCTTGGCGGCGCTGGGCAAGGCTGGCGGCGTGGGGCAGGGCAAGCTCGATCGCTACGGCGAGGCGGTTTTGAAGGTCGTGCGGGAGAACTAAAGCCGGCGGGGCGTGTTAGACTGGCTCAAGCCGAGGAGCCTCCCCATGACCGACGTCACCAGCTTCACCCCCGACACCTCTTCCGCGTCCGCCATCGACGGCGTCGAGAAGGCCGCCGCCGACAAGACCAAGCGCGCCAAGGAGGCGGTCAGCAAGGCCGTGAAGTCCGCGCGCGAAACCGCCGCCGAGGTCGCCGAGCAGACCCGCACCTTCGCCGCCGAGAAGGCCAAGGTCGGCGCGGCCTGGACCCGCGACAAGGCCCAAGTGGCCCATCATGTCGCCGAAGAACATCCGATCGGCGTCGCCCTGGGCGCTTTCGCCATCGGCCTGGGCGTCGGCTTCCTGATCGCTCGCGCCCGCGACTAATTACAAACTCAGGCGCTCGGCGTTCACCCCCGCCGCCCGCAAGGCGGCGAGGCGGGCGAACGCCAGCGTTAGGGCCTTGCGACGCGCCGGCGCCAGAGGGGCGAGCGGCGCCTCGCGCACGACCGCTCCGCCGAAGCCGTCGGCCACCAGCAGCCCTGGCTCGTCGGGCAGCACGCCTTCCGGAAAGTTCGGCGCGACGGCGAAGTAGAAGGCGTCACAGAACGGCGCGTACTCCCCCCATTTTCGGTCGACCCGGAAGTCATCGAGCCCCGACTTCACCTCGACGATCAGCACGTCCCCTTTCGGACCGAGCGCCATCAGGTCGGCGCGGCGACCGTTCGGCAAGGTCACCTCGGCCAAAGGGGCATAGCCCAGGTCAACGAGCAGTCGCGCGGCCCCGCGCGTGACGGCGAGGGTGGTCTCTGGTCGGCTATGTAGTTGGATGATGACGTCCACGCCGAGATCATGTTCCAGCTTTGTTCGCGGATCAAGCCCGCGCTCACTGCGGAGCCGCCGGCGCAACGGGTGCGCCGACGGCTTGTCTTCAGATGGTAAGCGCGCTCGCGGTCAGTGGGTCTTTTCACCGGCCGCCGTCGCCGCCTTGTCAATGACATTGGCGACGGCCTCGG
>NZ_CALCDX010000147.1 GCF_937900395.1 uncultured Caulobacter sp. | reverse complement strand
CGCAAATCAAACCCTACGGTCTCCGGGTTCGCCCGGCCGCTCCGTCGCCTCCCCATGAGCCTTCAGCGAGCGATCGCGTGAAGCCGAGACGCCGTGTCCTACAGCATCAACCCATACAGCCGTCGATCGCGGCGTTCGCCATCTCGATGCACCGAGCCCTTCAGATAGCCCTCGGGCTTGAAGCCCAGCTTCTCCAGCAGCTTCTCGCCGTGGTCGCCGATGTGGACGCTGGCGACCAGGCTCTTGAGGCCGTCGCTGGCGACGTGGGCGAGCAGGGCGGTGACCGCCTCGTAGCCGAAGCCTCGGCCCCAGTTGTCGCGGGCGATCACGAAGCGGATCTCGGCCCGGCCGTGGCGCCGATCGAAGTCGATTAACTCGCAATAGCCGAGGAACAGGCCGCTGTTGGTATGCCGGATCGCCCAGTAGGCGGCCTCGCCGGCGGCCATCTGCTCGACCTGATAGGCGACGCGCCGCGCGACCTCGTCGGGATCCTCGATCGGCTCCTGGTCGAGGTTGGACATCACCTCGGCGTCGCTCAAGAACGGATAGACCCGCGGGGCGTCTTCGACCGTCAGCGGCGACAGGGTCAGGCGGGCGGTCTCGAGAATCATGCGGTCCAATATCGGGGGCTGGAAGGCTTATGGAAACGGGACTTTGGGACTTGCGTCGCGGCGCGCGCTTCCCAGCTATGGCGCGGAGGCGTCTCTAGTGGTAGAGGGGCCGCTTCGTTTTTCGCGCGACCTTTTGACCGCGCCCGGATCGAGAACACATTCGTCATGCTCATCGGCGTCCTGCTGGCCATCAACATCGTCGTCTGCCTCGGCCTGATCGGGGTGGTCCTGCTGCAACGCTCCGAAGGCGGCGCGCTGGGCATGGGCGGCGGTTCGTCCAGCTTCATGACCGCTCGCGGCGCCGGCGATCTGCTGACGCGCATCACCTGGATCCTGTTCTCGATCTTCCTGCTGATCAGCCTGGCGCTGACGATCCTGACGGGGCGCCTGAACAGCGGCGGTTCGGTCGTGGATCGCCTGGACATCCAGAACCTCGATTCCAAGGCTCTGAACGCCGTACCGGCCGCTCCGGCTCCGGCCGACGTCGCGCCGTCGACCGCCGCGCCCGCGCCGATCCAGGCGCCGACGCCGCAACTGAACACCCCGGCGCCGGCCGCGGCGCAGCCCTCGCTGCTGGCCCCCGCGCCCCAGGCCGCTCCGGCCAAGAAGGCGGCGGCGCCCGCGGCCCAAGCACCGGCCAAGAAGCCGGCCGAGGCCGCGACCCCCACGGTCGCCGCCATCACCAGGACCTCGACGGCCGCCACGCGCAGGAACAGCAGGCGCGTCGGGTCGGAGGACAGCCGGGGCACCGTGGTACGCCGGTGCCAGAAGCCGAAGCCGGCCAGCACCGCCACGTTGATGGCATAGTCCTGCTGGCTGCTAGTGTCGCCGTCCAGCACGCTGCTCACATCCAGCGTGGCCGGGCCGTAGAACCGCGGGATGAGCTTGCTCACTGTCTTAGAGCCCGACGACGGAAACCGACTCTCGGCCGCCGCCGCGCAGCCCATCGAAACGCCTTGCGTCAAGGTCTGCGTCCTGGACCCTGCGAGCGGGCTCTGCACCGGGTGCCGGCGCAGCTTGCGCGAGATCGCCGCCTGGGGCTCGATGCCGCCCGAGATGCGCGCAAGGATCATGTCGGAGCTGCCGGGCCGCGCCGCCGGGACTGCGGGCGCATGAAGGCATTCGGCTATTTCATCCTCGCCTTGCTGATCCTCATCGCGCTGGCGGCGCTGGCTGCTGTGGCTGGGCGTGCTGCTGTTGGCTGTGGGCCTGAGCGCATGGTGGTTCGGGCTTGGGCGCCCGCCGGAGGGCGCCGGGGCCGCCGGCAGGGCGG
>NZ_CALCDX010000146.1 GCF_937900395.1 uncultured Caulobacter sp. | reverse complement strand
GTGTAGTCGTCGTTGAGAATCAGAACTCGATACAGCGAAGGCTTCTGCGTCTTCGGTTTCACTTCCGTGACGACCGACGACCCAGCGCCGTTGCTTTGTCCGCCTTGCTTCCGCTCGGCCATCGACTTGTTCTCTCCTGGCGAGCAAATCACCCGCCTGTCATGGATTAGATATTTAAACGCGGCGGCTTTGGAAGAGGCCGAAGCGCCGCTGCGCCGCTTTAGCACAGGGGCGCCGCGGAAATCGGCTTCACGATTGGGAGAGCGACGACCGCGCGCGAACGGTTCCGTGGTTGAGAGGCCCAAATGGTGAACGGGATGTCGCACCGCAAGAGGGCGAACGCGCGACTCAGCGGCTCTTGAGCGCCCGGCCCGTAACGACAGCTGCGGCGCCGAACTTTCCGCGGAGCGCATCGATGGCGGTCTCACTTTTTAGCGAGCGGCGCTCCTCGTCGGCGAACATGTCCGAGCCCGCGGTCTCGGAGTCTACGAATTCGGTCAGCCCCGCGCCGATCAGGCGATAGGAAAGACCCTTGGGTTCGGCGGCCAAGAGCTCCCGCGCCACCTGGAACAGGGTGCGGGCGGTCTGGGTCGGTACGGCCAGGGTGCGGCGGCGCGTGTGGATCTTGAAGTCCGGGGTGCGCAGCTTCAACGTCGCCACGCGTCCCGCGACCCCTTCCTTGCGCGCCTGCTTGGCGACCTTCTCGCAGAGCGGCCAGAGCTCGTCCTCAAGGTCGTCGCGCTTGTGCAGGTCGTCGTTGAAGGTGGTCTCGGCGCTGATCGTCTTGCGGGCCTGATCGGGATCGACGATGCGGCTGTCCTGGCCGTGGGCCAGACGGTGAAGGCGCAGACCGCCAGAGCCCAGCCGATTGGCCAGCAGCTTCAGGTCGGCGGCGGCGATATCGCCCACCGTCTTCAGTCCGATCTCGGCCAGGGCGGAGACGGTGGCCGGGCCAACGCCGGGCAGGATGCCCACCGGCTTGTTGGCGAGAAAACTCTGCGCCTCGGCCGCCCCGATCGCCGAGAAGCCGCGCGGCTTGTCCAGCTCCGAGGCGATCTTGGCCAGGAACTTGTTGGGCGCGAGGCCGATCGAAACGGTCAGGCCGATGTCCCGCTCGATCTCTGCCTGGAGCTTGGCCAGCATCACCGCGGGGGGCGCGCCGTGCAGGCGCTCGGTCCCGGTCAGGTCGATCCAAGCCTCGTCCAGGCTCAGCGGCTGGATCAGGGGCGTCAGACGATCGAGCTTCTCGTGGATGCGTCGGCTCTCTTCCTTATACTTGGCGAAGTTCGGCTTGATGACGACGGCGTCGGGGCACAGCTTCAGAGCCTTGAACATCGGCATGGCCGACTTCGCGCCGCTCATGCGGGCGATGTAGCAGGCGGTGGTCACCACCCCGCGCTTGCCGCCGCCGACGATCACCGGCTTGTCGCGCAGCGAGGGATCGTCCCGTTTCTCGACCGAGGCGTAGAAGGCGTCGCAGTCCAGGTGGGCGATCGAGAGCGTTCCGAGCTCTTCATGAAACACCGTGCGCGGCGAGCCGCAGGACGGGCAGCGCGCGGCCTTGGCCTCGCCCGTCCACCCGCAGTCGCGGCACAGGGATTTCATCGGTGATTCCGCTCCTGGACTTAAGATCCGCCTCCCTAGGCCTTGTGCCTAGGGCCCATCGTTCAGCGCGTTCGGCGCTGGAGAGCGACCTCCAAGGATTGCCGAGACCATTTTCAACGACACAGCCCAGCGGCGCCATGGGTCCTCGCCACAAGGGGCGAGGAAGGCGGGGAAGAATTGCGCTCGGGGAGGCTCCCTTAGGCCTCCCGCGGCCACAGCCAGGCCGCGCCGCGGACGCCCGAGCTGTCGCCGTGAATGGCCTTCCGCACCGGCGTCTCGAAAACGTCGGAGAAGACGTGCGGGGCGATGGCGGCCTGCAGGCGCTCATAGAGGACGTCGACGTTCGACATGCCGCCGCCCAGCACGATGACGTCGGGGTCGATCAGGTCGCAGACCACGGCCAGGGCGCGGCCCAGCCGATCGACATAACGGTCTAGCGCGGCGGCGGCCGAGGCGTCGCCGGCGGCGATCGCGTCCATCGTGGCTTGGCCGTTTGGGAAGCCGGCGTCGCGGGCGAAGCTGGGGCCGGCGATCCAGGTCTCCAGGCACCCCTTGCGGCCGCACCAGCACTCCCGCCCGGGATATTCTTCCGGCTTGGGCCATGGCAGGGGGGAGTGACCCCATTCGCCCGCCACGCCGTTGCGGCCGTCGATGATCTTGCCGTCGACCACCACGCCGCCGCCGCAGCCCGTGCCCAGGATCGCGGCGAAGACCACGCGCTCGCCGGCCCCCGCGCCGTCGGCGGCCTCGGACAGGGCCAGGCAGTTGGCGTCGTTGGTCAGGCGAACGGGCCGGGCCAGGCGCTGCTCCAGGTCCTCGCCGAAACGCTGGCCGTTCAGATAGACGCTATTGGCGTTGCGGATCAGGCCGGTGCGGGGCGAGATCGAGCCGGGGATGCCCATGCCCAGGCGGGCGCAGGACGCGCCGGCCATGGCTTCAGCGTCAGTCACCAGCTCGGCGACGACCTCCAGAGCGGCATTATATTCGCCGGGGTTGGGCTTGCGCACGCGCGCGACAAAGGCCCCGGCCTCGTCGATGGCGGCGGCTTCAATCTTGGTGCCGCCGAAATCGATGCCAAAACGGATCATGCGAACAGACGCTCCTCGATGGCCTTCTTCAGCAGCGGCCATTCGTCGATACGGACATGGCGGTCGGGCGCGGACGGGGCGAGCGGGCGCAGGCGCTCGTCGCTGACCATCTGGAAGCGTCCAACCGTGGGCGCCCTTTCCGCCACCGATTCCAGCTGCGGCAAAAGATCGTCGATGAAGACGGCGGAGCCCGAGGTGCGCGCCGCCAGCTCGGCCGCGGCCGGACCCTTGGGCCCGGTGTTGATGATCAGCGGATAGTCGAAGCCGTGGGTCTTCAGCCACTGGGCGCGCGCCAGGCGGCCATGCTCGGGCGCGTTGGTCAGGATCACCACCTCGGCGCGGGTCGAAAGGTCGGCCAGGGCGTCGGCCGCGCCCATGGCGGGCGGCAGATCCTCGGCCCCGTCGCGGAAGAAATCGTCGAACAGGGCCTTGCCCGCGATCAGATCGAGGTGTTCGCTCTCTCCGGGGCGATAGATGTTCTGGAACAGGGCGAACCGATCCACCCGCAGCTCGAAGCCGTATCGGGCGATGAAGGCGCCGAAGCCGAGCATGAACTGGGCCAGGACTTCGTCGACGTCGACGATCACCAAGGGGGCGTTGGGGCTCACGGCGCAGGTCTGGAGATCGGTAAGGCGAGGTTCCATGGGCTCTTGGCGGTCGTTCAAAAAGCGATTAGCGGGCGCTTAAGGATAT
This sequence comes from uncultured Caulobacter sp., assembly GCF_937900395.1. Taxonomy (GTDB): domain Bacteria; phylum Pseudomonadota; class Alphaproteobacteria; order Caulobacterales; family Caulobacteraceae; genus Caulobacter. The sequence goes on along the minus strand of NZ_CALCDX010000146.1, from coordinate 7,544 downwards.
TTGTGCGAACAACTTCTGGAAGGTGGCGCGAATCCGCAGGCGTCGCCACATGACCGTACGGTCGGGGTAAGGATGACGAAGAAGGTCCTCATCGTGGAGGATAACGAGCTGAACATGAAGCTCTTTCATGATCTGCTCGAGGCCCAGGGTTACGAGACCCTGCAGACCCGCGAGGGTCTGTCGGCGCTGTCCATCGCCCGCGACAACAAGCCAGACCTGATCCTGATGGACATCCAGCTGCCCGAGATCTCGGGCCTGGAGGTCACCAAATGGCTGAAGGAAGACGAGGAGCTGGCCCATATCCCGGTCGTCGCCGTGACCGCCTTCGCCATGAAGGGCGACGAGGAGCGCATCCGCGAGGGCGGTTGCGAGGCCTACATCTCCAAGCCCATCTCGGTCGTCCACTTCCTCGAAACCATCAAGCGCCTCCTCGAAAGGCAGCCTGCATGAGCGCTCGGATCCTCGTCGTCGATGACATCGAGGCCAATGTCCGCCTGCTAGAAGCCAAGCTGGCGGCCGAGTACTATGAAGTTTCCACCGCCATGGACGGCCAGACGGCCCTCGACATGGCCCGACGCGATCCGCCCGACATCATTCTGCTGGACGTGATGATGCCCGGCCTCGACGGCTTCACCGTCTGCCGCAAGCTCAAGGAAGATCCCGCCACCCGCCATATCCCGGTGGTGATGATCACCGCCCTGGACGGCCGAGCCGACCGGATCCAGGGGCTGGAGGCCGGGGCCTCCGACTTTCTCACCAAGCCGATCGACGACGTCATGCTGTTCGCCCGCGTGCGCAGCTTGACCCGCTTCAAGCTCGTGATCGACGAGCTGCGCCAGCGCGAGGCCTCGGGGCGCCGCATCGGCGTCATCGCCGGCGCCGCCGCTCGCCTGGACGGCCTGGGCGGCCGGGTGCTGGTGGTCGACGACAACGAACGCCAGGCCGAGCGCCTGGCGGGCGAACTGGCCGCCGATCACCGTCCGGTGGTCGAGACCGATCCCGAGACCGCCAAGGTCAGCGCCAGCGGTCCCGTCGACCTCGTCATCGTCAACGCCGCAGCCAAGGGCTTCGACGGCCTGCGCTTCACCGCCGCCCTGCGCTCGGACGAACGCACGCGCCACCTGCCCGTGCTGGCCCTGGTCGATCCCGACGATCGCGCCCGCATGGTCAAGGCGCTGGAGATCGGGGTGAACGACATCCTGACGCGTCCGGTGGATCCGCAGGAGCTGTCCGCCCGCGCCAAGACCCAGATCCAGCGCAAGCGCTACACCGACTATCTGCGCAACAACCTCGACCATTCGCTGGAGCTGGCGGTCACCGACCAACTGACCGGCCTGCACAACCGCCGCTACATGGTCGGCCAACTGGAGACCCTGGTGCGCCGCGCGGCGATGGGCGGGGACGAGGTCTCGGCCCTGCTGATCGACATCGACCACTTCAAGAAGATCAACGACACCTTCGGCCATGACATCGGCGACGAGGTGTTGCGCGAGTTCGCCCTGCGCCTGGCCTCCAACGTGCGGGCCATCGACCTGCCGTGCCGCTACGGCGGCGAGGAGTTCACGGTCATCATGCCCGAGACGCGGATGGCCGACGCCATGCGCATCGCCGAGCGGATCCGCAAGCACGTGTCGGCCTCGCCGTTCAAGGTCGCCAATGGCGAGGAGATGCTGAACGTCACCGTCTCGGTCGGCGTCTCGGCCACCGGCGGTCCCGAGGACACCCCCGAAGCCCTGCTCAAGCGCGCCGACGAGGGCGTCTATGAAGCCAAGGCCAGCGGCCGCAACACGGTCGTCGGCAAGGCGACCTGAGGCTACGGCGCCCGCGGTAGGGGCGGCCAGCGACATTTCAGCCTTGAAACCCTTCCGTCCTTGCACGGATCAACCATTCGGGCGAAATCGCTCGGATGAAGACGATGCTTACCCGCGGCGCGCTCGCCGCCGTGCTGGCGACCAGTTTCGCCGCGACCGCCGCCTCCGCCGCCGAGACCAAGCCGGATCCCAAGCTGGTGGTCGTGATCTCGGTCGACCAGTTCAGCGCCAACCTCTACGCCCAGCACCGGCCCGAGTTCGTCGGCGGCCTGGCGACGCTGAGCCAGGGGATCGTCTATCCCAACGGCTACCAGTCGCACGCCTTCACCGAGACCTGCCCCGGTCATTCGACCCTGCTGACGGGCAAGCATCCCAACAAGACCGGCATCAGCGCCAACGACTGGTACGACCGCGCCACGGGCAAGACGGTGTACTGCCTGGCCGACCCGACCGTGACCCTGGCCGATGATCCGAAGGGCAGGGCGGTCTCGCCCGCCAACATGGTCGCCACCACCTACGGGGACTGGCTGAAGGCGGTGTCGCCGACCAGCCGCGTGTTCGGCGTCTCGGGCAAGGATCGCGGCGCGATCACCATGTCGGGCCACAAGGCCGACGGCCAGTTCTGGTACCAGCCGGGCTTTGGCTTCACGACCTGGGTCGCGCCGGGCCAGAGCGCGCAGGAGCGCCTCAAACCCGTCGCGACCTTCAACGCCAAGCTGGCGGCGGACCTGAAGGCGCATCCGTTCACCTGGGATTACGCCAAGCCCTCGGCCAAGCGCTGCAAGGCGCTGGAGGCCGACTACGAGACCGGCGGCCGCCAGTGGCGCGCCGCCTTGCCGATCCCGGCGGCGGCCAGCGAGGCCGACAAGCAGCGCGACCTCTACGCCAGTCCGTATACCGACCAGGTGACCCTGGAGCTGGCTCAACGTCTGCGGGAGACCTACGGCTTGGGCGACGGCTCGCAGGTCGACCTGCTGACCATCAGCCTATCGGCGACCGATTTCATCGGCCATCGCTACGGCACGCGCGGTCCGGAAATGTGCGACCAAATCGCGCGGTTGGACGCGCGTCTGGGCGTCTTCCTGAAGAGCCTGGACAAGGTGAAGGGCGGGGTCCTGGTCGTTCTCGCCGCCGACCATGGGGGCGCCGACTTCGCCGAGCGCCTGCACGACGAGGGCTACGGTTTCGACCGGGTGATCGGCAAGCCGTGGATCGCCAAGCTGAACGCCCAGCTGCGTTCGGATCTCGGCCTGTCCTGGGATCCGCTGATCGCGGATGGCGGCATCGACCAGATCTACGTCGTCGGGCCGGACCGCAAGACGCCCTCGCTCGCTGATCGCGCGCGCATCACCGCCGCCGCCCTGGCCTTGATCAATCGAGATTCTTCCGTGGCGCAAGCGTTTGATTCCAATGCCATCTTTACGATGGAGGCCGCGCCGGCCGACGCTTCGCCAGAGGAGCTTTCCGTGGCCGAGCGCGTGCGACGCAGCGCCTATCCGGGGCGGGTGGGCGACATCCTGATCGCCTTCAGACCCGATCGTGTGCCGGCCACGGCGGGCGCCACCTATGTCTCGACGCACGGCAGCCCCTGGGACTATGATCGGCGCGTGCCGATCCTGTTCTGGTGGAAGGGCGCGGCCCCGCACGAGCGCGTGTTGCCGCTCGACACGGTCGATATTGCCCCCACCGTAGCGGCGGCGACAGGCGTCAAGCCGCCGGCCGATATCGATGGCGTCTGCCGTGCCCTGGTCTTTGGCGAGAAATGCTAAGCATTGTTTAGTGTGCTTTCTTAGCTTTTCGCACACCTTCCTCGCGCATCCTCCCCGATACATCCTATGGGAGTGCGGGGATGATGAAGTCGAAGATCAGTTTCAGAAAGCGCGCGCCGACCGGTCGCTGGTTGCTTCTCGGTCTGGCGATTTGCTCGGTTCTTTTCTTGGTCGGTGGGGCGACCTTCGACCAGCCTGCTAGCGGGCTTTCCAACCTGGCCATGATCGGCGCGTTCGTCGCCGTCTGCGTCGGTCCGATCCTGCTGGCCCTGACGCTGCTGTGGGGCAGCTTCACCCTTCTACGCTGGGTCTGGACGGGCTGAGCGCCAACGCTTCGGACAAGCGACCATAAAAAACGCCCGGCTATCGCTAGCCGGGCGTTTTCGTGTCTCAGCGCTAAAGAGCGATCTTACTTGATCTTGCCTTCGCGGAATTCGACGTGCTTGCGGACGACCGGATCGTACTTCTTCAGCACCATCTTCTCGGTCTTGGTGCGGGCGTTCTTCTTGGTGACGTAGAAGAAGCCGGTGTCCGCCGTCGAGTTCAGGCGGATCTTGATGGAAGCCGGTTTGGCCATGGTCGAATCCCTGCGGTGGTCGCGCAGGTTCCCGCGCGCTGGAAATAAGAGGCGCGGAACATACTCATCGGAGACTCAAAGTCAATTGCCGCGCGCGCAACGCTTGTAAGGAAAGTCCGCCGATCGGGCCTGTCCGCCGACCGAGCCTTCGATCCGCCCCACCAGTGTGTCCTTGTCGACGAAGCGATAGAGGATGCGCTGCGGAAAGTCGTGCTGCGGGTTCTCGAACACCACAGTGTCCTCGCTCAGGCTTTTGAGGGGGAAGGCGGCTTCGGCCTGGCCGGAAGGCTGGGCGACATAGCGTAGCTTGCCGTCCGAGTCGCGGTCGATGCGCAGGAACTCGTACTCGCGCACTTTTCCATCGCGCACCGTGCGGCTCATGCCCAGCAGCAGCCCACCTTCTTCTGGCAGCCATTGTTCGACAGTACGACCGTTGGGGACGATCCGCTCCCAACAGCCGGCGAGGCGGCCGCCGATGACCCTCTCGGCCGGCGGAGTTGTGGCCGCGACCGGCCAGGCCGCCAAGGCCCCGAAAAGGAGTACGCTCATGCCCGCGACGCGCATCAAGGCCTCAAGGCTATGACTACAGATGCGTCAGATGACGCTTGCCGTTCAGGAAGCGCATGAACGGCGCCGGCCGTCCAGCCTCGGCGAGCCTTTGCCCGACCTCATGCACGACGAAGCGCGTGATGTTGGGCAGGTCCAGCGCCATGGCCTCCTCGAAGTCCACCCAGGCGATCTCGTCCAACTCGCCGCAGTCCGGACGGCGATCCAGCGACAGGAGCGCCTCGGCGGGGGCCATGAAGAATCGGGCGTCGAACCGGCGCGGGCGATAGGGCGGGGTGATCGCCCGCGCCACGAAGCTCAGCGGGGCCAGGTCGGGCAGGGCGCCCTGGGCCAGGAAGGGCCGCCAGGGGCCGGCGCCGGGGCGCTCGGGAGCTGGGCTCGCCAGCAGGAGCCCGGTCTCCTCGAACGTCTCCCGCACGGCCGCGAGGGCCAGGGCGCGCGCCAGACGCGCGGGCTTGGGATGGCGGGGGTCTTGCTCAAGACGGACGGCGACCTCGGAGGCCAGCTCGCTGGCGCTCGGGGCGTCATAGTCGGTCCGATCGACCCGGCCGCCGGGGAACACCCACTTGTCCGGCATGAAAGCGTGGCCGTGGTTTCGCCGGCCCATCAGCAGGCGCGGCCGGGGGCCGTCGTTGCGGACGATGATCAGGGTGGCCGCGTGCTTGGGCTTCAGCGCCGCGCCGGTCTCGCGCACGGCGCCGTCGTTGATCGTGTCGAATTTCGCGTCGATCGGCGGCAGGCTCATGGGTGAAGGTTAGACCGATCCGCGCAACTGCATAGGGCGACGTAGCGTCAAGGTCGCGCTCGGCTTGACCCTCCGCCGCGACGCGACGCAAGCTCGCGACGCTTTTGTGAGGGGCTCTGCGATGATCGGACGGATTTCGACCCTGGCGCTGGTCGCCGGACTGGCTTTTGGCGCGCCCGCTATGGCCGCGCCGACGGCGGCGCAGGTCGCCGCGGCGGCCAAGGCGGTCCAGCCCAAGGTCGTGGCTTGGCGGCGGGACATCCACGAGCATCCCGAGCTGGGCAATCAGGAAGTCCGCACCTCGGCCCTGATCGCCAAGGAGCTGAAAGCTCTGGGCCTCGAGGTCCGCGAGAACGTGGGCAAGACCGGCGTGGTCGGGATCCTGCGCGGCGGCAAGCCTGGCAAGGTCGTGGCCCTGCGCGCCGACATGGACGCCTTGCCGGTGGCCGAGAAGACCGGCCTGCCGTTCGCCTCCAAGGCCACCGCCACGTGGGAAGGCAAGACGGTGCCGGTCATGCACGCCTGCGGCCACGACACCCACGTCGCCATGCTGCTGGGAACCGCCACGGTGCTAGCCGGCATGAAGAAGGACATCCAGGGCACGGTGGTCTTCATCTTCCAGCCGGCCGAGGAGGGGCCGCAGGCGGGCGAAGAGGGCGGCGCCAAGCTGATGATCCGCGACGGCGCGCTGGACAATCCCAAGGTCGACGCGATCTTCGGCGTCCACATCGGTCCCGGTGACGCTCACATGCTGAACTACCGGCCGCAGGGCTTCTACGCCGGCTCGGACCGCATCACGATTACGGTGAAGGGCAAGCAGACCCACGGCGCGAGGCCCTGGGCGGGCGTCGACATGGCCAGCGTCGCCGCCGACATCGTCCAAGCCATGAACCAGATCGCCGCGCGTCAGGTCGATGTCGGCGCCCAGCCGTCGGTCGTGACCCTGGCCGTGATCAACATGGGCATGCGCCAGAACATCATCCCCGAGGATCTGAAGATGGAAGGGACGATGCGGACCTTCTCGCCCGAGCGGAAGGCCGAGCTGGTCGACAAGATCACCAAGAGTGTCACCGCCATCGGCGACCGCTATGGCGCCAAGGCCGAGGTCGCCTTCACCCAGCCCTATCCGGTGACCTACAACAATCCCGAGCTGTCGAAGTGGGTGAAGGCGTCCCTGCTCAAGGCCTCCCCCAAGGTCGACGACAACGCCGCCCTGGTGACGGGCGCCGAGGACTTCTCGATGTACGCCGAGAAGGTCCCCGCGGTGTTCGTCCAGCTGGGCGGCCGCAAGGCCGACGTGCCGGCCGCCACGGCGCCGGCCAATCACTCGCCGTATTTCGACGTCGACGAGGCCGTGTTCGAGACCGGCGTGAAGGCCGAGGTCTTCATGGCGCTGGATTATCTGGCGAAGAAGTAGCCTGAAGTTCCGCGCTCGCTTTCGTGGGCGCGGGATCAAAATTAAGCCCGATTGAGGCCGTCAGAAGCGGTTCGGCTCCATGGCCTTCAAGGGGAGGAAGATGGTCGAACTCTACGCTTTCGCGCTGGCGCTGGGCCTGATCTTCGCCGCGGTGATGGTCCACTACCAGGCGCTGCGGCTGCTGTCGGTCGGTCAGGACTCGCCTAGGCTATCGCGCCAGCTGAAGATCCTGCTGATCATCTTCGGCCTGATCATCGCCCATGTGCTTGAGGCTGGGTTGTTCGCCGGCGGCTACTGGGTCGGCGATCATGTCCTGAATTTGGGCGCGTTCGTGGGCGTGCCGGCGATGACCGCCAGCCAGCTGTTCTTCTTCTCGATCGAGACCTTCACCACCCAGGGCGTTGGCGACATCTATCCCGTTGGCGCGCTGCGGCTGATCGCCAGCCTGGAGCCGCTGGCTGGTCTGATCCTGATCGGTTGGTCCGGTTCGTTCACCTTCTTGGCGATGGGCCTGGATTGGCGGCTCGAGCGGAGAACCAAGGCGTGATCCGCCGCACGGCCTCTTCAACTTCCGCCGTCGACACCGCGAAGCTGAAGCGGATGAAGCGATGGCCTTCGACCGGGTCGAAGTCGACGCCGGGCGCGGTGCAGACGCCGG
>NZ_CALCDX010000145.1 GCF_937900395.1 uncultured Caulobacter sp. | reverse complement strand
TCCCCAGCCGCTCCGGATGAATCTGGGCCCCGGCATTCGCCGGGGAGGTCGGTGTTGTGAATCTGTCCTCACTAGTGTCGCCCCGACCTACCCAGGTCGGGGCGAGCCTTACATCTCTTGGAGGCTGCAGCCCGGCGATCGTCTCGCCGTAAGATGTAAGGATGGCTCCTTCTCGCGGGAGAAAGGCTTCGACCCAATAGCCCAAAACACGTGTCATCCCGGCCGCAGCGCGTAGCGCGGAGCGCCGGGACTCAGGGGCGGCGCGCGGGGCGTTTCGTCACCCCCTGGGTCCTAAGATGGCCTCTGCGAGGCTTCCGGGATGACACGAGAATGGGCGGGAGAGGTGGGAGTAGGGCGCCAATCCCCGTCCGCCGACGAGCATCCACACCTTCCAATTCCAGCAATCTCAACGCCCTAAGCCCGTCACCCACGAGCGCCCGCAAAATCGACGCATCGCTCCCAAAACCGCCTGCATACTTCTCCTCGCCCCGTCGCGGGGGAGGGCGTTCAGCTGGCGACCGAACGAGCGGCGGGGGTGATCGAGCGGGAAGCGCTGGTCTTGGCCTTTGGGCCGCCTTCGCGACGGATCCGGACGGGCTCCCTGAAACATCGGGACGAAAGCCGGGCGGCGGGGGAGATCGGCGCGGCAGGCGCGGGCTGAAATCGCCCGCGTGGTCCGGAGGAAACGCATCTTCCTCCGCCCGCCCAGGGCCTCTTTCGGAAGCGGGTTAAAATCCCGCGCGTCGAAGGCTCCGGAGCACAGGTCACGCGGAGCGCTCCGGCCTCGGCCGAAACGGTACTCCATCAAATCCTCATCCGGGCCCTGCCCGGACGCTCCGCCGCCTCCCCAGCCCGCCGGCTCAAACCAGCGGAAGGGCGCCGCTTCGCGCCTGACCTCAAAGAAAAGGCGGGCCCCGCGAGGAGCCCGCCCATGAAGTTGGGGTGGAAGACGTAAGCCCTAGAACTTGGCCTTCACCGCCAGGAAGAAGCGGCGGCCCAGCACGTCGTAGGTCGACGGGTCGGTGTTGGCCTGGACGTAGGACGAGAAGTAGGGCGGCTGCTTGTTGGTCAGGTTAGTGACGCCGCCGCGGATCGAGTAGGTGTCGTTGACCTTCCACGACGCGTTCAGGTCGTAGTAGTTGACCGCGCCGATCTTCTCGCTGGCGTCGGCCGCGTCGACCATGTTCCCGATGTAGCGCCAACGGGCGCCCACCTCGACCGGGCCGATCAGGTAGCTGACCGATGTCGTGTACTTCCATTCCGGGTGGGAGACCGCGGTCGAGCTGATCTGGGTGTTGCCGATCGTGCCCTTCAGCTCGGCGAAGTCCTCGCCCGGCAGGCTCTGGACCTTGAAGCTGTCGAGATAGGTCCCGATGACATTGACCTTGATCGCGCCGTAGCTGTCGTCGAGGCCGACCGCGCCGAGGCCGAAGCCCCAGTCGACCTGGAAGTCGACACCCGAGGTCTTGTATTCGGCCAGGTTCAGGTTGGTCAGGGTCAGGGTGTCGATCTCACCCGTGGAGGCGTTCCGCTTGAACAGGCCGCAATAGTAGTTGCTGGTCGCGCCGGTCGGGTTGCCCTCGGCCGAGTAGCACTTGTCCAGCGCCGTGGCGGCGTCGATCGTGCCGATCGCGTTCTTGATGTCGATCGAATAATAGTCGACCGACAGCGACAGGCGTTCCAGCAGCGGGTGGGCGATGCGCGGGGTCCACACGGCGCCGACGCTGTAGGTGTTGGCGGTCTCTTCCCGCAGGTCCGGATTGCCGCCGCTCAGCGCATTCACCTGGGTGTTGGCGTAGGTGTAGCTGTCGATGATCGCCGACGGCACGCCTTGGGCGAGACAGAGGGCGCGCACCGTCGAGGCGTTGGAGCCCGCGCGGTAGGTGCTGTTATAGGCGCAGGGGTCTTCGGTGATCGACGGATAGCCCTGGTTCTGCGGCGAATAGAGCTCGCCGATCGACGGAGCCCGCACGGCGCGCTGATAGCCGCCCCGCAGGCGGAAGCCGTCGACGACCTCCCAGTCGCCGTTCAGCTTGTAGGCGTCGACCTTGCCCACGGTGTTGTAATCCGACAGGCGATAGCCGGCGGTCAGGTCCAGGGCCTTGATGAACGGCAGATCCTTGAGGACCGGGACCAGCAGTTCGCCGTACAGTTCCTTGACGTTGGTCGCGGCGTCGATGGCGTCCTGGGCGTTGAAGCCGACCACGTCGCCGGTCGACAGCAGGCTGTCGGGCTCGAACAGGTAGGTGTCGCGCTTGTAGCTGGCGCCGATGGCGGCGCGAACTTCGCCGGCGGGCAGGTCGATGACGCCGCCTTGCAGGTTGGCTTCGACGACCTGCTGTTCGGCGACGGTGCGGTTCTTGGTCTGACGCGAGATGTACGAGCGGCAGGCCGCCGACAGCGTGTTCAGGCCGAACGGGTCATAGCCGCCTTCGCAGAGGCTGGCGCCGCCGTCGGCGGCGTTGAGCAGGGTCTGGACCGCCGAGTGGCTGACATTGCCCGACTGGGTCTCGTTCTGCTCGGACCGGCCGTACGAGGCGAAGACGTCGTACGTCCAGTCCTTGAACCCGATGTCGCCGCGCACGCCGCCGGCGATCTGGAACACGTTGAAAGTCGTGTCGGACTGGCGCGGACCGACGTCCGTGAAGCGCTTGCGCAGCAGGAAGCTGGCGGTCGGGTCGGCGCGGCTGGCCAGCAGGGTGGCCAGATCGTCCGGGATGAACGGGTTGGTCACCGGCACGCTGAAGCCGGTCGAGCCGGCGGCGGGCGCCGGCGCCAGGATCGTCGTGGAATCGTAGTGCGTGAAGTTGAACGAGCCGTAGAACTGGGCGTGCTCGTTGATCTGGTAGTCGGTCGCCGCATAGGCCGTGTAGCGCTTCAGCGGCAGTTGCAGCAGGTTCAGCGGGCCGGTGTTGTAGGTCCCGTTGACCGGGATCGTCGAATAGTCGATCGCCGTCGAGCCCTTATAGTTCTGACCGTTGTAGAACAGCGTGCCGTCGTCGTTGAAGCCGAGGTTGGCGCTGGCCTTCACCGCGCCGGCGGCGACGCCGTACTTGGCGAAGACGGCGTCCACGGCGGCTTGGGTCGGCAGGTTGGCGCCGGTGGCGTCGTAGCGACCATAGGGCGTGGTCGAGGACGCGCCCGACACCGCCGAGAAGTCGCGCGAGGCGTTATAGACCGCGCCGCGCTCCGAATAGCTCAGCGAGAACACGGCGTGGCCGCGGTCCTCGGCGTACTTGCCGCCGGCGGTCAGGGCCAGGGACTTCTCGCGGCCGTCGCCTTCCTCGGTGACGCCGTACTGGGCGTCGACCTGCAGGCCGGTGAAGTTGTTGTTGAGCTTGAAGTTGACGACGCCGGACAGGGCGTCCGAGCCGTAGGTCGCCGAGGCGCCGCCGGAGATCACCTCGACATTCTGGATCAGCGCGGCCGGGATGATGTTGATGTCGACGGTGCCGTCGGAGTTCGAAGGCACGACGCGGTGGCCGTCCAGCAGGATCATCGTCCGGGCCGTGCCGAGGCCGCGCAGGTCGATGTTGGCTTGACCGCCGTTCGAGGGGTTGTTCGAGGTGCTGCTGACCGACGGCACGAATTGCGGCATCTGGTTCAGGATGGTGTCGATCGTGACCGAGCCCACCTTCTCAATGTCCGCCTTGCCCACGGTGACGATCGGGCTGTCCGAGGAATAGTCGCGGCGCGCGATGCGCGAACCCGTCACGACGATCTCCTCGACCGCGGTGTTGTTCGCGGCGGTGTCGGTTTGGGCTTGGGCGACCAGAGGGGCGGCGTTCAACAGAAACACGAGGGCGGATGCGCCCCCAAGATACCGGATCTTGAGCATAGGACTGTCCCCTAACGCGCCGTCTTTGGGGAAGACGGCCAAAAATCAGCGAAAAGGTGTTCGCGATGCGCAGAGGGCTAGGAGGCGGCTGTGGCCCGATTGTGGGGGTTTGTTAGCCCCCAGCTGATGCTCGATTTGGCGGCGGCGACAGCTTGATAGCTAAGGCAATAGATCGCCGTCTCGGCGATGATCCCGACATAAAGCGATATCCGGCGTTGCGGATGCGGGGAAATTTTTCAGCAAGATTGCAAATATAACGGCCCGGTTTGTGCTTTTGAGGCCACGGGCGTCATCCAAATGTCATCGTAGCGACGGCCAAGGCGCAAGACCGTCGGCGGCTAGCCCTCGACGAACCTTGGAATGGGGCCAAGCTGCGGCGTCTGGTCGGGGAGTTCGACGAACTCCTCGTCGACGAAGCACCAGCCCCAGCCCTCCGGCGGATCATAGCCCTCGATGATCGGATGGCGGGTCGCGCGGAAGTGGGCCGAGGCGTGCTTGCTGGGGCTGTCGTCGCAGCAGCCGACGTGGCCGCAGGTCCGGCATAGGCGCAGGTGCACCCACCAGCCGCCGGTCTTCAGGCACTCCTCGCAGCCCTTGGCGCTGGGGGTGACGAGATGGATCGCGTCGCCGTGCATGCAGCTCATGGGCCTGCTCCCTAAGCGTTAGCCAGATAGGCGTGGATAGCGGCGACGGCCTGGGCGCCTTCGCCTATCGCCGCGCCGACGCGCTTGACCGAGCCGGCGCGGACGTCGCCGATCGCGAACACGCCCTTGCGGCTGGTCTGCAGCAGCGGATGGCCGGGGGCCAGGTCTGCGCCGGTGCGGACAAAGCCATGGTTGTCGAGCTCGACCTGGCACTGGGATAGCCAGCTGGTGTTCGGCGCCGCGCCGATGAACAGGAAGAGGTGGCCGACCGGCCGGGTCGTCTCGACGCCGCCGGGACCGCGCCAGCGCACGTTGGACAGCTGTCCGCCTTCGCCCTCAAGCGCGACGACCTCGCTGCGGACGATCACCTCGATATTGGGCGTGCTCTCGATCCGGTCGATCAGGTAGCGCGACATGGTCGCCGCCAGGCTCTCGCCGCGCACGATCATCCAGACCTTCTTGACCTGACTGGAGAGGTAGACGGCCGCCTGGCCCGCCGAATTGCCCGCGCCCACCAGGGCGACCTCCTGGCCCGCACACAGCTTGGCCTCGAGCGGCGAGGCCCAATAGTGGACGCTGGAGCCCTCGAACTGGTCGAGATTGTCGACGTCGAGGCGGCGATAGCGGGCTCCGCTGGCGATGACCACGGTCTTGGCCTGGGCCTTCTCACCGCTGACTAGGGCCAGGCGATAGCGGTGAAGGCCGTCGTCCTCGCAGGCCAGGGAGGCGACCTCGTCCGGGATGGCGAGATCGGCGCCGAACTTCTGGGCCTGGCCGTGGGCGCGCCCCATCAGGGCCATGCCCGATATCCCCGTCGGGAAGCCCAGATAGTTCTCGATCCGCGCCGAGGCGCCGGCCTGGCCGCCAAAGGCGCGGGTGTCCAGCACCAATACCGAAAGGCCTTCGGACGCGGCGTAGACGGCCGTCGCCAGTCCGGCCGGACCGGCGCCGACCACGGCGACGTCATAGACCTTGCTCTCGTCGATCGGTCCGACCAGACCGATGCAGCGGCCGAGCTGATGGTTGGTCGGCTTGCGCAGGATCTGCCCGTTGGGACACAGGACGATCGGCAGTTCGCTCTCGTCGACCTCGAAGCGCTGGATCAGCACCTTGGCGCAGTCCATCTGATCCGGGTCGAGGTTCTGGTAGGGGTGTCCGTTGCGGGCCAGGAAGCCGGCCAGGCGGATGACCTCGGCGTCGGCGGCGCGGCCGATGATGATCGGGCCGCCGGCGCCGGTCTCGATCAGGCTGACCCGGCGCAGGATCAGGGCGCGCATGATCCGCTCGCCCAATTCGGCCTCGGCGACCAGGACGGCGCGCAGGCGCTCCGGCGGGATCAGCAAGGCCTCGACGTCGGTCAGGGCGGTGACGTCGACCAGGGAGGGACGACCCGACAGCTGTGCGATCTCGCCGACGAACTGGCCGGGGTCGTGCTCGACGATCGGCTGGCTGTCGCGATTGGCGTCGCGGCGGGTGATGGCGACGCGGCCCTCCAACACGACGAACAGGCCGGGCGAGGCGACACCGGCCGTGGCGAGCGCTTCGCCGGAAGTTACTTGGACGACCTGGCCGAAGCGGCGCAGGCGGTCGATCTCGTCCGGTTCCAGCAGGGGAAACATCTGCGCGCGACGGGTTTCGAAGGTTGTGCCGGTCATGACCCTAGATTGCGCCGGGAATGACGTTTGGTCATCGGCGGATCGATGACGGTTTTGAACAATCGTGCTGTTTCATCATTGGCTATACCGGGTGGCGCCCTCGGATTAGGCTGTCGGCATGTCGCGTTCCTCTGTCGTTCCTCGCTCCGCCGTCCAGTGGCGCGCCGATCAGGCCGCGCGGCCCTTCGAGCGGGTCACGCCCAGCGAGACCGCGGTCGGCCTCTCGTTCGATGGTCGTCCGCACACGGTGCTGATGGCGACGCCAGAGAACCTGGACGAACTGGCGCTGGGCTTCGTGGTCACCGAGGGCGTCGCCAAGGCGGCAGACGTGGCGGCGATCTCTATCAAGGAAGAAGCGCAGGGCGTTCTGGTCGACGTCGCCTTCGCCCCCGGCGCGTTGGCTCGCAAGGCGCGGCCGCGCAATCTCGAGGGGCGGTCCAGCTGCGGTCTGTGCGGCGTCCAGCGCCTGGCCGACGCGGTCCGGCCGCTGCCGACCGTGGGGGAGGGCGCGCGCATCCGGCATGACGCCATCCCGGCGGCGCTGGCGGCGCTGGAGGAACAGCAAGCCCTGGGTCGGTTGACCCGGGCGACCCACGCGGCGGCGTTCTTCACCCCGAAGGCGGAGCTGGTCCTGGTCCGCGAGGATGTCGGTCGCCACAACGCGCTCGACAAGCTGGCCGGGGCGATGGCGCGCGAGGGTGTCGACCCGGCCGCCGGCTTCGTGGTCGTCACCAGCCGCTGCTCGTTCGAGATGGTCGAGAAGACGGCGCGGATGGGCTGCCCGATCCTGGTGGCGGTCTCCGCGCCGACGGACCTCGCGATCGCCAAGGCTGAAGAGGCGGGGATCACCTTGGTGGCGCTCGCGCGTTCTGACGGTCACGCGGTGTTCGCCGGCGGCGAGCGCCTGATCGAAACCCAAGCGGAGCGGGTCTGATGGCGAACGAAAAGACCCCGGGCGTTCGCCCTTACAAGCATCCCGCTGGCGGATGGGACGCCTTGAAGGCCGTGGCCGGCGCCCTGATCGACCAGGAGACGGTGGTCGAAGGCGGCAAGACCCTCATGCGCGCCAACCAGCCCGAGGGCTTCGACTGCCCCGGCTGCGCCTGGCCAGATCCCAAGCACACCTCGTCGTTCGAGTTCTGCGAGAACGGGGCCAAGGCCGTGGCCTGGGAAGCGACCAGCAAGCGCGCGACGCCCGAGGTTTTCGCCCGCCACACGGTCAGCGAGCTGCTGACCTGGAGCGACCACCAGATCGAGGACCTCGGCCGGCTGACCGAGCCCATGGCCTACGATCCGGCCGATGACCGCTACAAGGCGATCACCTGGGACGAGGCCTTCGCCCGGACCGGCGCGGCGCTGAAGGCGCTGACCGATCCGAACCAGGCGCAGTTCTACGCCTCGGGCCGGGCGTCGAACGAGGCGGCGTTTCTTTATCAGCTGCTGGGGCGGCGCTTCGGAACCAACAATTTCCCCGACTGCTCGAACATGTGCCACGAGCCGACCAGCGTCGGCCTGCCGGACTCGATCGGCCTGGGCAAGGGCTCGGTGACGCTGGAGGACTTCGACCACGCCGACCTGATCCTGTGCTTCGGGCACAATCCGGGCACCAACCATCCGCGGATGATGG
>NZ_CALCDX010000144.1 GCF_937900395.1 uncultured Caulobacter sp. | reverse complement strand
TGCCGATCCTCACCCCGGGCGGCGCCCAGATCACCCTGGGCACGGTGGCGCAGGTCCAGATCGCCGACGGGCCGCCGATGCTCAAGAGCGAGAACGGCCGGCCGACCACCTGGGTCTATGTCGACGTGCGCGGCCGCGACCTGGCCTCGGTCGTCGGCGATCTTCGCCAGGCCGTGAGCCAGAAGGTGCGGCTCTCGCCCGGCGTCAGCCTCTCCTATTCGGGGCAGTTCGAATATCTGCAGCGGGCCGCCGACCGGCTGAAGATCGTCGTGCCGGCCACCCTGCTGATCATCTTCGTCCTGCTCTACGTGATCTTCCGTCGCTTCGACGAGGCGGGACTGATCATGGCGACGCTGCCCTTCGCCCTGACCGGCGGGATCTGGACGCTCTATCTGGCCGGCTTCCACCAGTCGGTGGCAACGGGCGTCGGGTTCATCGCCCTGGCCGGGGTCTCGGCCGAGTTCGGGGTGGTGATGCTGATCTATCTCAAGCACGCCATGGACGCCCTGGGTCCCAACCCCACGCCCGACCAGGTCGAGGCCGCCGTACGAGAAGGCGCCCTGCTGCGGGTGCGGCCCAAGGCCATGACCGTGGCCGTGATCCTGGCGGGTCTGGCGCCGATCCTCTGGGGTCATGGCGCGGGTTCCGAAGTGATGAGCCGCATCGCCGCCCCGATGATCGGCGGCATGCTCACCGCGCCGCTGCTGTCGATGTTCGTGATCCCGGCCGGCTACCTGCTGCTGCGCCGCCGCCAGGCCCGCCCCCCCGCTTCTGCTTCCACTTCAGCCTAGGAGATTAACCCGATGAAGACCCTGTCCCTGACCCTGGCCGCCCTGCTAGCGACGACCAGCCTGGCCGCCTGCGGCCGCAAGGCCGAAGCGCCCGCGACGCCCGCCGCTCCAGCTCCCGCCGCCACTCCTGCTCCAGCGAGCAACGCGATGGCCGGCATGGACATGGCTCCGGCCGACAAGATGGCCAAGGGCGTCGGCGTCGTGAAGGCGATCGACAAGGCCGCCGGCACGATCACCCTCGACCACGAAGCCATCCCCCAGGCCGGCTGGCCGGCCATGACCATGGGCTTCAAGATTGCGCCGGCCCTGCTGGACGGCGTCGCGATCGGCGATCATGTCGCCTTCGACCTGAAGCTCCATGACGGCGCGGGCGAGGTGACCGCGATCAGCAAGCGATAGCGGCTTGGCCGGCGGGCGCGGATCGATGTTCGCGTCCGCCGATCCTGTCACCCGCCAAGGTCAGGGTCTCGCCCATGGCGCGGCGGAGATCGTGTCTTGCCCCGCGCCGCCGGCCTTCGCGCCAAGCGTCTGGATCAGCGGGCATCCTGGATCTTGCCCGGCCTCGCACGCTTTCACAGCGTCCGCCAAGACCCGTTCCATCCGCCGAAGGTCGGCGATCCGGGCACGCACGTCATGAAGGTGGGCCGCCGCCAGATCGCGAACTTCGGCGCAGGCGGCGGCTTCATCGGTCGCCAAGGTCAGCAAGGCGCGGACTTCATCCAACTTGAACCCCAGCTCCCGCGCTCTACGCACGAAGCTCAGCTGCTCGACGTCCCGGGTCTCATAGGTCCGGTAGCGTCCTCGGCGCAGGGGCGCGGAAATCAAGCCGATCTGCTCGTAGTAGCGGATCGTCTCGATGTTGCAGCCAGTACGACGAGCAAGTTCGCCGATCTGAATTGCCTGGCCAGCCATGGTTCGCGGTCTTCGATTAGGGCTTGAGTCTGTAGTCGCTACAGATGGCATCTTGGCGCGGATCGCAACAGCAGGTGATGGCGTGATGACAAGACGCGGGCTTGGGACACCGGGCGACGGAACGCCCCGGCGCATGACGGAGGCGGCCTTGAGCTGGACCGCGCTGACAGCGGCGGCCAGTGCGGTGCTGGCCTGGGCGGCTTGCTGCATTTTGCCGATGTCCCTGGCGCTGGCGGGCCTGGGCTTGGGCGGTCTTGGCTGGATCGCGGGTCAGCGCGCTTGGCTCACCCTTCTGGCGCTGGGCGCCATCGGCGCGGGCTGGGCCCTGACCTGGCGACGGGCGCGGAGGTGTCGGATCGACAACGCCTGCGCTGCCCCCTCGCGGCTGGAGGTGGGTCTGTTGGGCGCGGCCACCCTTCTCGTCGTCCTTGCCATGCTCTGGCAGCCGATCATCGAACCTTGGGCCCTGGGCCTGATCCGGAATGCGCGCCGATGAGCGATGTCCAGATCAAACCTCAGTCGACCCTGACCTGTCCGCAATGCGGCCACAAGGCCACCGAGACCATGCCTACCGACGCCTGTCAGTATTTCTACGACTGCCGAGGCTGTGGCGCGGTGCTGAAGCCCAAGCCGGGCGACTGCTGCGTCTACTGCTCCTACGGCGACGTTCCGTGCCCACCGATTCAGAAAAATTGCAGCGCGTGTTGCGGGTGAGTACTACAGCCCGCCTCACCTCGATCTAGCCGGCTTTAGATGAAATTGACCTCCAGTGGGCCGCCGCCTAGAGTACTTAGCCCTCGACACCTTCAAGGGTCATCGGGCCGGGGCGGTGCGGCAGCCTCAGGCGGCGGGATGGAGCCTAAATCGCTCGTTCCTGAACGTGCCGGACGTCTCGCGTATCCCGCCCTGGCCGAAAGCTGGGATCGACATCAGGTCCGACCAATGCCCATATCGGGAGCCACTATGTGAAGCAGTGGGTCAAAGACGGCCTCAGCCCGCGGGCAGCCCGGACCGCTGTCCGAAACGGATAGCTGAACACACTCGCAACCGGCCTGCAGCGTTGAAGATATCGGCCGAAAGCGCAAGAGTGTCGGCATTGCAGCTAGCGGGGGACCGTGGGGGTTGGCGTGTTAGGGCAGCTTCGTCAGGTGGTGGTGGCCATGGCCGCCCTGCTAATGGCGGTGCTCGCCCTGCTGATGCCGGTCGACCGGACCCATCTTGACGCCGACCTCTTCGGGGCCGCGCCCTCCACGATCGCTGAGGACCCGGAGCGCCCCGTCGGTAGGACAGACGATCGCGTCTCGGCGCCGTCGACGCCGACCGATCTCCAGACCTCAGAATCGCCCGCCTCGGGCGCCCATCAGCACCATGCCGATGGCCCCTCCCTCTTTGGGTCGACCGCCCATGCGATCGAACCCACGGTCTCGCTCGCCATGGTCGTCCGGTTCCACCTGACGAACGACCGCAGCACGGGCCTGACCAGCAACCCGCAAGACCGTCCGCCCAAACCCGATCTCGAATCCATCGCCTAGACCGCGCGGCCACGGCCGCGCCCTCCGTGTTCGAGGAATTCCATGTCTCAGAAATCTATCGGCCGCATGCCGCGGCTCTGCGCGTCGGTGCGCGCCGGCCCCCTCCTGTCCTACCCGTCACTAGCCGGAAGCAACGCCTCGTGACCCCGATCCACGATCTGACGCTCTATGCCGCCGCCCACCCCTGAGCCCTGACCGCCGCCGTGCTGTTGGTTTTCATCGCCCTAGTCGCGGTACTGATCTTGGTCTGGATGCACCGGTTCGAGGGGGTGCTGGCGCTCTACCACGACGGCGATGGCGGAGACCCCCATTGCATCTATCTCGACAATGGGGCCATTCGGCTGGAGATCATTCGCCGCCGGGCGGCCTGGAACTTCCGCGTAACCCCGCTCCTGGGAAGCCTCCAAGCCGACCAAGTCGTCGTCGCCACGCTGCGCGCCGACGGCCTTGGACTGAGGTTCGTTTTCGACCGACGGAACGGTCGGCTGGAGTCGACCGCCAAGGTCCGCGAGCCCCTAACGTTCGTGGCGCACGTGTCGATCACCCGCGGCTCCACGGTCAGCGAGTTCGTCGTCCTGTTTGACGGGACCGAGAAGGACGGCGCGCTCGTCAGGCCGGCTGATGGGGCTCGGGCCGCCTGACGAACGGATCATGGCGGCGTAGCCAGCCGCGCGCGGGACGCTCCACGCCATGATAGACCGCAACGGAGACGAACATGCAGAAGACCAGGACACCGCCCCAGGCCACCCACGCCCAGCCGCCGACCGGCCGCACGAAGCGATCGAGCAGCTCGAAATAGGCGATGTCGACCGGTAGGTGGGTCATGTAGACGGCGTAGGAGACCTCGCCCAGATAGACCATCAGCGGCGCCGGCCAGGACGCCGCCCCGCCCGGCCTTCGCCGTCTCGGCGGTGCAGTAGATGAGCGCCGCCAGACCCAGCCAGGTCCAGCGATCGGCCAGGCCCAGCGTCGCGGCCACGACGATCCAGACCACGGCGACGCCCATGCCCGTGTGCGCCACCAGCGTGGGCGGCGCGCGGGTCGAACCGAGCCTATGGAGCGCCACGCCCATGGCGAAGGACGGGATGATCCGCAGCACGCCGCCGTGCGCGGTCAGCCTGGTCAGCGATCCGCCGTAGGCCTGAACGATGGCGTCGAGCGAAAAGAACAGGGTTGCCGCCAGGACGACCGCCACGATCGGACGTCGGCGCAGGGTCAACGACGCCAGGGCGAAGGCGGGGAAAGTCAGGTAGGCGAACCACTCGGCCGAGATCGACCAGGAGGGAAAATTCCACTGCACGGTCGGCGTCGCCCACCAGGCGTGGACCAGTAGTAGATGTTGGGGGATGGCGGCCGGATCGAAGGCCGCGGCCTCGAACCGGGCGCCGGCCCAGCGCCCCAGCCCCCACAGCATGATGGTCGCGCCGAGAGTCAGAAGGTGGACCGGATAGAGCCGCGCCAGGCGCGCCCAGAGAAACGAGCTGTAGGGGAAGCGACCTTCCGCCCAGGCGCGCACATAGACGTGGGACAGGATGAAGCCCGACAGGATGAAGAACAGGTCCACCCCAAGGTAGCCCTTGTCGATCATGCCGACCTGCTCGAGGTCGAGGCCGAGCCGGTTTCGGAAGTGATAAACGAGCACCCATCCGGCCGCGACGATGCGCAAGCCCGTCAAGGATTTGAGGTCAGCTGGATACATGTCGTCCCCCGACGGCGACGGGATGGCACCCGAGCGTCCCCGAACGCGGGTGGCGCTCCTGGTGCCGCGCGCCCTAGCCTTCGCCGATCATCCCGCCGTCGCGGCGGGTCTCGGTTTCACTTTCGACGCCTTCGACATTGCCGCGATAGACGCCGCCCTCGTCGATCATGCCGCCCTCTTCGGGGGGCGAACGATCGGATGGCGGCGCGGGCTGGGGATCTGGCTTGAGCGGGGATTTTGGATCGGTCATCTTCGGCTCCTCGACATAGACCCTTGCGGGTCGGGGCTAGCTTGATCGCGGCCTCAGGCGGGCGGCGCGCTGTGATGACGGTGGCCGCTATAGGCGACGACCTGGACCTTGCCCAGGGTCGCCAGACCGACATCGGCCGCCACTTCGAGCGTCGCGGCCAAAGCGTCGAGCTTGGACCGGGTATCGACCATCTCGACGATCAGGTGCTGTTCAGGCGCCAGGTCGCGGGCCTTGGCGCCATGCAGCACCGCCTCGCCGAAGGCCTCCTCGATGCGCAGCACCGCCGCGCCAGCGATGTCCATGGCGCGGGCGCGCTCGATCAGCACCGCGTCATAGGCCACGCCGTTCAAGGTCGCCTCGGCGTCGAGATAGATCCTCAGGATGTGCAGGTCGTCTTGGGCCACGGGTCACCTCACTCTCTAAAATCCTGGCGCGCCCCGGAACGCGGACGCGCCTTACGCTCATTCAGCCGGCCGCCTAGGCGTGCCGATCTTCCTCCGCGCACTCCACGACCTCGGTCTGGATCGTGACGTGATGCAGGTCGAAGTCGGTCTCCAGCCGCGCAGCGATGGCCTTGCGGACATCCTCACCCACTGCCCCGTCGGCCAGCACGACATGGACGGTGCAGACGGCCTGGTCGGCGCCGGTGGTCCACAGGTGCAGCTCATGGACGCTGGCGACGCCGAGCATCTCGGTGATGGCCTTGCGCACGCCGGCCAAGGCCATGCCCGGAGGGGCGCCTTCCAGCAGGATGCGGGAGGTGTCCTTCAGCAGGATCCAGGTGCGCGGCAGCACCCAGAGGCCGATGCCGATGGCGACGATCGGGTCGACGAAGCGCCATCCCGTGAACTTGATGACGACGGCGCCGACGATCACGCCCAGCGAGCCGAGCATGTCGGCCCAGACCTCCAGATAGGCGCCCTTGACGTTGAGACTCTTGTCTTTGTGGCTGCTGAGCAGGCGCATGGAGACCAGGTTGATGACCAGGCCCAGCACCGCGACGATGAACATCCCCACCGACCCGACCGGCTCGGGATTGACGATGCGCTTGACGCCCTCGACCAGCACGTAGATGGCCACGCCGAACAGCAGGATGGCGTTGAAGGCCGCGGCGAGGATTTCAAAGCGCCGATAGCCGAACGTGAATTCCTCGGTCGCCTTTTTCTGACCGACGCGGATGGCGGCCAGAGCGATGGCGAGGGCGGCGGCGTCGGTGAACATGTGCGCCGCGTCCGACAGCAGCGCCAAGCTGTTGAAGGCGATGCCGGCGACGACCTCGGCGATCAGAAACGTCGAGGTCAGCGCCAAGGCGATCGCGAGCCTGCGGCCATTGGCCTGGCTCGCGCCGTGATCGTGTCCCGCTCCCATCGAAAACGTCTCCCTTTCCCGTGCGCCGAGACGCGCCTGCCAAGTTTGAGGGATCAACGCACGAAACCGATCAATTGTGGGCGTCGCGCGTGATCCGATGGTCTATTTCTTATCGAGAATGGAAAGGGTGGCCTTCTCCATCGCGTCCTGGGTGTCCAGGACGTTGAGATTGGCCTCGTAGGCTTTCATGGCCTGCTTGAGGTCGAGGCTCTCGGCCAGGCTGTTGACGTTGGGCAACAGCACGTAACCGGCGGCGTTGGCCGCCGGGTGGCCAGGGTCATAGGCTTGCGGGAATGGCTTGGGATCGGCCTTCACCCCGCTCAGCACCACGCCCTCGTCGCCGCCCATGGGCTCGACCTTGAAGACGGGAATCTGGCGTCGATAGGGCTCGCCGCCGGGAGTTCTGGCGGTCGAGTTGGCGTTGGCGATGTTCTCGGCCAGGATCTGGATACGCTTCTTCTGGGCCTGCAGCCCCGACACGGCGATGGCCGTGCTTCCCCCTTCGATCGACGACTTGGTCATGGACTGTCTCCGGACTTGGGTTTGAAGAAAAAGACGGCGCGCCGAGACCTGCTCGGCGCGCCGCCCTTGGCTCAGCTGTGTTCAGGACTCCGGATTTCGGCCTTGCGCAGGACGAACCGGCAGATGGCCGGCAGCACGAACAGGGTCAGGGCCGTGGCCGTGATCAGGCCGCCGATGACGACGGTGGCCAGCGGGCGCTGGACCTCCGCGCCGGTGCCCGTCGCCAGCGCCATGGGCACGAAGCCCAGGGACGCGACGAGGCCGGTCATCATCACCGGCCGCAGGCGTTCCATGGCCCCGTCGATGATCGCCTTCTCCAGCGCCATGCCGGTGGCCAGGCGCTGTCGGATGGCCGTCATCATCACCAGGCCGTTCAGCACCGCCACGCCCGAGAGCGCGATGAAGCCGACGGCGGCCGAGACCGAGAACGGGATGCCCCGCAGCGCCAGGCCAAACACCCCACCGGCCAAGGCCAGCGGAATGGCCGAGAACACGGCCGCGGCCGGCGCGATGCCACCCAAGGCCATATAGAGCAGGCCGAAGATCAGCAGGAAGCAGAGCGGGACCACGAGCGCCAGGCGGCCTTGGGCAGCCTTAAGGTTCTCGTACTGACCACCCCAGACCAGCCAGGAGCCGGCCGGCAGCTTGACCTGCGCATCGACCTTCTGCTGGGCCTGCGTGACGAACGAGCCCAGGTCCGCGCCGCGAACATTGGACTGGACGACGACGCGACGCTTGCCGTTCTCGCGGCTGACCTGGTTGAGGCCTTCCGAATAGGAGAACTTGGCCACGTCGCGCAGCGGCACAGATGCGCGGGCCCCGCCACCGGCCCGTTCCGGCAGCATCACCGGCAGGGCGCCGACGGCGTCCAGGTCGTTGCGGCTGGCGTCCGGCAGGCGGACCACCACGTCGAAGCGGCGGTCGCCCTGGAAGACCAGGCCGGCCTCGCGACCGCCCATGGCCACGGCCAGGGTGTCGGCGACCTCTTCGACCGTCAGGCCCAGGCGGCCGATGGCGTCGCGGTCGAGCTGAACGTCGAGGGTCGGGAAGCCAGAGGTCTGCTCGACCTTGACGTCCGCCGCGCCCTTCACCGTCCGCAGGACCGTGGCGATCTCCTCGGCCGTTCGGCTCATGGCATCGAGATCGTCGCCATAGACCTTGATGGCCACATCGCCGCGCACACCGGCGATCAGCTCGTTGAAGCGCATCTGGATCGGCTGGCTGAACTCGTAGGCGTTGCCCGTCAGGCCTTCCAGCTTGCTCTCGATACGGCCGATCAGCTCGGCCTTGGTCTCACCCTTGTTGGGCCATTCCTTCTGGGGTTTGAGGATAATGAAGGCGTCCGAGGCGTTGGGCGGCATGGGGTCGCTGGCGACCTCGGCCGTGCCGGTCTTGGAGTAGACGAAGGCCACTTCGGGGAAGCCTGCCACGACGCGCTCGATCCGCCGCTGCATGCGCAGAGACTGTTCCAGCGAGGTCGACGGGATGCGCAGGGCCTGGACGGCCATGTCCTTCTCGTCGAGCTGAGGCGTGAACTCCCGGCCCAGGAACCCGAAGGTCACTGCGGCGACGACGAAGATGCCGGCCGCCGCGCCAATCACAGGCCAGGGCTTGGCCACGACCTTGCGCAGGGCCGGTTCGTAGCGGGACTTGGTCCAACGGACCGGCGCGACTTCCTTCTCGGCCACCTTGCCGTTGATCAAGATGGCGATCATGGCCGGGATGAAGGTCAGCGACAGCACGAAGGCGCCGGCCAGGGCCAGCATCACGGTGATGGCCATCGGCGAGAAGGTCTTGCCCTCGACACCGGTGAAGGTCAGCAGCGGGGCGTAGACCAACAGGATGATCGCCTGGCCATAGACGGTGGGCGAGATCATCTCGCGGGCGGCTTCACGGGTTTCGCCAAGACGCTCCGACAGGGTCAGGAGACGGCCCTCGTGGTGCTGGCGCTCGGCCAGGCGCCGCAGGGCGTTCTCGACGATGATGACGGCGCCGTCGACGATCAGGCCAAAGTCCAGCGCGCCCAGGCTCATCAGATTGCCCGAGACGCCAAGCTTGTTCATGCCGATCGCGGTGATCAGCATCGACAGCGGGATGACCAGGGCCGTGATCAGGGCGGCGCGGAAGTTACCCAGCAGCAGGAACAGCACCACGATGACCAGCAGCGCGCCTTCGGTCAGGTTCTTCTCGACCGTCTTGATGGTCGCGCCGACCAGCTTGGAGCGGTCGTAGACCACCTGGACCTTGATGCCGGGCGGCAGGCTCTTGGTGACCTCGGCCAGCTTCTCGGCCGAGGCGCCGGCCACGGTGCGGCTGTTTTCGCCGGTCAGCATCAGGACGGTGCCGACCACGACCTCCTCGCCATTCTCCGAGGCCGCGCCGGTGCGCAAGGCGCCGCCGAGCTTGACCACGGCGACGTCGCGGACGCGGATCGAAACGCCTTCGCGCGCGGCGACCGTGGCGTTGGCGATCTCGTCGACCGTGCGCACGCGGGCGTCGGCGCGGACGAGGAAGGCTTCCCCGCCCTTCTCGACGAAGTTGGCGCCGACCGCGAGGTTAGCCGCCTCCAGGGCCTTGGCCAGGTCGTTGAACGACACGCCCAGCGAGGCCATGCGCACAGCGTCCGGCTGGACGATGAACTGCTTTTCGAAGCCGCCGATGGAGTCGACGCCGGCCACGCCCGCGACCGAACGCATCTGGGGCCGCACGATCCAGTCTTGCACTTCGCGCAGGAAGGCCGCCTGGGCTGTGGAATCCGACAGTCGCTCGCCCGTAGAGGTCAGGTAGGTTCCATCGCTTTGCCAACCGGGGGCGCCGTCGGTGACCTTGGCGCCCTTCCCGCCCGGATGCTCGTAGGCCACGGTCCACATCAGGACCTCGCCGAGACCCGACGAGATTGGGCCCATGGCCGGTTCGGCGCCGGCGGGCAGACTTTGGCGCACCTGGGTCAGGCGCTCGGCCACCTGCTGGCGGGCGAAGTAGATGTCGGTCTTTTCCTTGAAGACGATGGTGACCTGGGAAAAGCCGTTGCGTGAGATCGAGCGGGTCGACTCCAGACCGGGGATGCCGGCCATGGCCGTCTCCACCGGGAAGGTGACGAGCTTTTCCACCTCGGCCGGGGCCAGGGTCCCCGAGACGGTGTTGATCTGCACCTGCTTGTTGGTGATGTCGGGCACTGCGTCGATCGGCAGGCGCACGAGGTTGTAGACGCCCAGGGCCGCGACCAGCGTGACCAGAGCGATGACCGCCCAGCGGAAGCGAACGGAAAGGTCGAGGATGCGGCCGATCATCGGGCCACCTCGCCGGTTTCCATGGCGTGTGGTTTGGCGGCGTAGCGGACCTGCAGCCTGGTCACCGACGCCCGCTGCACCAGCGGCAAGGTCGCCTCGTAGCGAGCCGGTTCGCGATCCATGCGCTGGGGACTGAGCGCGGCCAGGCGTGTGGGCACGGTGATGGCCCAGTGACCGTCAGGATCGTAGGCGCTGATGTCGAGGTGAGCGGTGACAGGTGGCAGGCTTGCACCAGACGCGCGCCGGATCAGGCCAAAGACACGCAGACCGCTTGCGGTGTCGCGCGCCGAGGCAGTGATGATCTCGACCTCCCGACCGCCGAGGCGGTCGATGGTCACGCTATCCTTGGCCACGGCGGCCGAGGCGGTGAAGCTCGCGGCCAGGGCGGCCACGGCGAGGATGACCTTAGTCCTCATGGCTCGCCTCCCCCTTGCCGAGTTCGGCCTTGAGCAGGAAGGCGCCTTTGCCGGCGATCTGCTCGCCGGCGCGCACGCCCGAGAGGATCTCGACGTGACCGCCGCCGCGGCGGCCCACCCGGACCGGGCGCGGCTCGAAGCCCTCCTTGGTGCGGACGAAGACGACCTCCGCGCCATTGACCGTCTGGACGGCTTCATCGGGTGCGGAGATGCGACCCTCTGGGCCGGCGGCCGGACCGCGCGGGGTGATCCGCGCGCGCAGGGCCTGGCCGGGTGTCAACATCGGAGCGCGGCCGCTGACGGCCAGCACGGCGGTAGCCGAGCGGTTCTCGGCGTCCAAGGCTGGCGTGATGCTGCGCACCGTGGCGTTCACCGAGCCGCTGGCGGTCTCCAGGATGGCCGTGTCGCCTGGCTTGACGCGCTGGGCGTCGGCGACCGGCAGGGCCGCCTGGATCTCGATGCGGCCCGGGTCGGCGACGCGGAAGAGTTCGGAACCGGCCGTGACATAGGCGCCGAGCGTGGCGCTAGCGGCGGTGATCCGGCCGGAGATCGGGCTGGTGACCGCCAACGTACGACCGTTGCCGCTGACGCCGGCGGCGGCGCTGGCGCCGCTGGCGCGGCGCAACTCCGACTCGGCGATGGCCGCCTCGCGCTGGGCGGCTTCGAGGTCCTGGCGAGCGGTGATCTTGGCGTCGAACAGGCGCTGCTCGCGGACCAGGGCCTGGCGGGCGGCAGCGGCCTTGGCGGCCGCGGTGCTACGGTCGGCGCTGATGGCCGCGGCGTCGCGGCTTTCTATGGCGGCGATCACTTCACCGGCGGCGACGGGGTCCCCCAGGCGCTTGTTGATGCGGACGATAGCCCCGTCGGCGCGGGCCGCCAGGATCGCCGCGCCGTTGGGCGTGGCCACCACGGTGGCCTGGGCCGAAACGGCGGCGTCGAGGCCGCCGCCGGTGAGGGTCAACAGTTGGATGCCATCGGAGACGATGCGATCGGCGGTCATGCCCACGTGGGGCTTTTCGCCGGCGTGGTCTTCCTTGGCCTCGGCCGCGGGGGCGTCCTTGGCCGGCGAAGACAGCAGGGACTTGCCGACCAGCGCGCCGACGCCAGCGGCCAGCAGGCTACTGACCGCCACGGCCGTCAGCAGGGTCTTTCGATCGTTGGATTTCATGGTGAGCTTTCCTATTGGGCGGCGGCGCGTTCGAGCGCGGCCAGCGCCTTGGCGCGGTCGAGACGCGCGGCGATGAGTTCGGTGCGGGCGGTCGTCAGGGCGGCTTGCGCGTCTAGGACTTCGAGCAGCGAGAATTTCCCCGCCTCGAAGCCGCCTCGCGCCAGGTCGACGGCGGTCTGGGCCTGGGGCACGACCTTGCTGTCGAGCACTTCCAGCCTGGCGGTGGCGGCGCGCAATGCCGCCTCCCCGTCCCGAACGGCCCGAACCGAGCGCGCCAGGGCCAGGCGTTCGCGCGCCTCGGCCGCGGTGGCGTCCGCGCGGGCGGCCGCGACGGTACCCTGGTTGCGGTTGGAGATTGGGATCGGGGCGGTAAAGCCGACGATCATCGCCGAGTCCCCGGTCTGCTCGAACCGCCGAACCCCGGCCTGGACGGTGAGGTCCGGACGACCAGCGGCGCGTTCGCGATCGATCACCGCCCGGGCGGTCTCCAGCTGGGCGCGCGCTTGGCGCACATCCAGGGTTTCGCCGGGATCGATCGTGGCCATCACCGGCGTCGCCGGCTGCGGGGACCGCACCAGCTCGATGGTCTCGGCCGCATCGCCCCAGAGGGTTACTAGAGCGCGGCGCGCGGCTGCGGCCTCGGCCTCGGCGGCAATGACGGCGGCGGCGGCCTCACGGCTGGCCGCCTCAGCCCGCAACGCCCGCAGGGGCGGCTCGCGACCGGCTTCGACCAACGTGCCGGCGACCTTGGAAAGGCCTTCGGCGCGGGTGGCCGTCTCTCGGGCCAGGGCCAGACGATCCTGCGCCGCGAGGGCTTCGGCATAACGGACGCTGACTTCTTGGGTGAGGTCGGCCTTGGCGATGACGAAGCCGATCCGGGCGGCGTCGACCTCGGCGTTGGCGGCGGCGGCGCGGGTGCGACGCTTGCCGCCCAGCTCCAGGCGCTGGCTGATGGTGGCCGTGGTTTCGGCTGCGCCGAAGCGGCCATAGGGGCCCGAACCGGCGAAGTTCTCCGATTGGAGGCCGGCTTCAGGGTTTGGCATCAGGTCGGCTTGGCGAGCGCGGCCCTCAGCCGCTTTCACCGAGGCTTCGGCTGCCGTGACAAGCGGTGACTGGGTCTGGGCGCGCATGATAGCGGCGTCCAGGGTGAGCGGCTCAGCGAGCGCGCGCGAAAGCGCGCCGCTGCCGGCAAGCGCCAGGACCGCGCCGAAAATGGCGGCGGACCGAGCATAGCGGGAATGCATGAGAGGTCCCTATGTGAGAACTGACGAAGGCGATTACGCGCGCGAGGGCGCGGCCAGGGTCAGGCTCGAGGGGGCTCGTTGGGGCCGTCCGGCATGCGCGAGAGCGGCATGTGGGGCGGCGCTGGAGTCAGGCGGATGCGCGTGACGGAGACGTAGGTCTGCCCGGCCGTGGCGAGCCCGATCAGCGACGGAGAATGATGGCAATGGCCAATCCCGCAGACCTCGCCGTCGGCCAGGTCTGCGGGATCCTGGTCATTGGCCTGGGCAAAGGTCGTGGCCTCGGCGACGGCGCTCGTCTTCTTGCTCGACAGGGAGTCGGCCGAGCATAAGCCTGAACGCAATGATGGCGCAGCTACGGCGAGCACCAGCAGGCACGCTAGAAGCGCTCCCGTCCAGGTTTTCAGCCATGTCGCCACATCGAACATGTAAGGGCCTATAGCGTCCGTGATGCGTCGAGGAAATACGTTACAAGATACACTTGGCGTGGCGCATCAGCGCGGCAGTGAGAGTTAGATCCGAGTTCGCGGACGGGCCCGTGTCACCGCTCGCAGCGGCGTGCTGGTGGTCACGTATTTCGAAAGAGCGTCCAGGCGGAAGCTATAGATTCTGATCAACTTTTCGCGCTCGGCCTTAAACTTGAACTGCAGCGCCGCTAGGCCGGTTATCTTGTTGGTGTGGCGAAGCAGCGTGCCGCGCGCGCTGCGCTCCAGGTGGAAGTATTCATACGATCGCGCGAAGAATGGACCGGACTGGAAGGCGATCTCCTCGCCTGGCGCCATGCCAATGACCCGAGCCCTGACCCTCAGACGCTTTTCCGGATTGGAGCCGATACGGATGTAGACGCTGGCGCCCCGAATGGGGACGCCGTCGATTTCCCAATGAGGATGCCAACGCGGGTAGCCACCGAACTCCGACAAGGTTCGCCAGACCTTAGTGGGGGGGGCGGCGATATCGATCTCAGATTCAATGATCATGGGCGGCCTTTCGTCGCCATCTCGCTTGAGCTCGATGCAGCCGAGACAGGCTGCGGGCACGGACGGTTGGTGGAAAGCGTACAGACCCGAAACTGCTCGCCTGACATGACCGGGCCGGGGGTCGGCAGGTCGAAGAAAATGCAATGGCGCTCGCGCCCACGCAGGCCCCACAGGACACGCGTCGCCGTGCTGATGACGTTTCCACCCGCGTCAAGACGATCCGCTCGGATGATCCGCGGCGAGGATCCTATGGACCGTCGACAGATCGCGCCATGGAAACGGACCCCCTCACCTTCGGCGATGGCGCGGACCGACTCAAGTGCGAAGCCCCGCTGAGTGTTGAGCACGATGGGCTTTTCGATCGTGTCTGCAGTAGCCCCGCCCGAAAAGGCCAGGATCAGAAGCCCAATTCCTTTTCCGCCTAGGTGGCGCAAGTGTTGTCGGTTCATGTTCGATGCTCCAGGTCGATCGCCAAAACCCCAATCGACATGACGAGCAGAAGCATCGCCGCAGCCAGGGCCATTATCGCACGGCGGGCCGATCGGCGGGCCCAGTCCGACGCTTCGGTGCGAGGTTCTTCGCCATTCATGCCTGGCGGTCCTTGTAGGCGAGCAACCGCAGCGCGTTGGCCACCACCAGAAGGGTCGAGCCCTCGTGGAAGATCACCGCCTCGCCGATCTTCAGGCCAAACAGGGTCGCTGGGATCAGCACCGCGACCATGCCCAGGCTGACCCACAGGTTCTGGCGGATGATGGCGCTGGTCTTGCGGCTAAGGCCCACGGCGAACGGCAGATGGGTCAGGTCATCGGCCATCAGCGCGACGTCGGCGGTTTCCAGCGCCACGTCCGAGCCGGCCGCGCCCATGGCGATGCCGACGGTGGCGTTGGCCATGGCCGGGGCGTCATTGACCCCGTCGCCGACCATCGCGGCCTTGCCGTAGTGCTGGCGCAGGGCCTTGATGGTCTCGACCTTGTCCTCCGGCATCAGGCCGCCGCGGGCTTCGTCGAGACCCAGATCACGGGCGATCGCATCGGCGACCGACTGGTTGTCGCCCGACAGCATGATCATGCGGGTGATCCCCAGCGAGCGAAGGCGAACGATAACGTCGCGGGCCGCGGGGCGGGCGGTGTCCATCAGGCCCAGCACGCCGAGAAAACGATCACCGTAGCGGACGACGACCACTGTCCGGCCGCGCGCTTCAAGGCGCTTGGCATCGCTCCAGACCGATACGGGCAGGTCTTTCTGGTCGCCTTCGAATAGGCCCGGCTTGCCGATCACGACGTCCTTGCCATCGACCTGGGCCTGGATGCCCTGCCCTGTCAGGCTCTTGACGTTGGTGGCTTCACGATGGGCCTGGCCGATCAGCTTGGCCTCCCCGTCGCGCACCACGGCGGCCGCCAGCGGGTGGTCGCTGAGCGCCTCGACGGCCACGGCGATGGCGAGCAGCTCGGCCTCATCGACGCCTTCGGCAGGGACGATATCGGTCAGCTTGGGCTTGCCCTCGGTTAGGGTGCCGGTCTTGTCGAAGGCCAGAGCGGTCAGCGTTCCGAGATTTTCCAGGGGACCGCCGCCCTTGACCAGGACGCCGCCGCGCCCTGCCCGGGCCACGCCACTGAGCACGGCGCTGGGCACCGAAATGGCCAGGGCGCAGGGGCTAGCGGCTACCAGGACCGCCATGGCGCGGTAGAAGCTGCGGCTGAACGGCTCGTCGAGCACCAGGAAGGCCAGCATCAGGGTCGCGACCAGCACCAGCACGGCCGGCACGAAGACCTTCTCGAACCGGTCGGTAAAGCGCTGGGTGGGCGAACGCTGGGCCTCGGCCTCGGCGACCATGCGCACGACGCGGGCCAGGGTGCTCTCGCCGGCCTTGCGGGCCACGCGGATGTCGAGCGCGCCCGCGCCATTGATGGTGCCGGCGAAGACCCGGTACTCGGCGCTGGCCTTGGCGAAGTCGAGGTCGCGATCGGCGCTGGCGCGCTTGTCGACCGGCACGCTTTCGCCGGTGACCGGGGCCTGGTTGACGCTGCTGTCGCCGGCTACGACGACGCCGTCGGCGGCGATGCGCTCGTTGGGCCGCACCAGGATGATGTCGCCGATCTCCAGGGCCTCGACGGCGACGTCCTCTGTCTTGCCGTCGCGGCGAACCGTGGCCCGCTCGGGGGCCAGCTTGGCCAGGGCTTCGATCGCCCGGCGGGCCCGGCCCATGGCGTAATGCTCCAGGGAATGACCCATGCTGAATAGGAAGAGGAGAAGCGCGCCTTCCGCCCATTGCCCCAGGGCCGCGGCCCCGGCGGCGGCCACCAGCATCAAGGTATCGATCTCGAACTTGCGCTTGCGCAGGTTTTCGATCGCCTCGGTCAGGGTGAACCAACCGCCGAACACGTAGGCGGCCATATAGAAGGCCAGCGGGATCCAGCCATCGGCCTTGAGGCTGATGAGCCAGCCGACCAGCAGGGTCGCGCCGCACAGCAGGGCGAAGATCAGTTCGGTTCGCTCGCCGAAAAGCCCACCATGGGCGTGGCCGTGGCCGCCCTCCCCTTCACCGTGCTTGTGGTCGTCATTCGGGCCATGATCGTGGCCCTTATGATCGTGCGCAGACTTGCTGGTCATAATGCTCGCTCCTACCGGTGCGGCTCGACGTGATGGCCGCCGTAGCGAAGGACCTCGACCTTCTCGAAGGTGACCAGGCCGATGTCCTTGAGGTCGTCGAGCTTAGTCAGGAACTCGCGCAGGCGGGCTTCCTCATCGACGAACTCGATGACCACGGGCAGGTTGTCGTTGAAGTCGAGCGGGCGCGGCTCGTGCATGCGTGCGGATTCACCGAACCCCTTGCGGCCGCGCAGGACCGTGGCGCCGGCCAGACGCGCGGTCTGGGCGCGCTGGACGATGACGTCCATCAGGGAGCGATCGCCGACCAGGGCGTTTTCGTCGGTGTAGATGCGGAGCAGGACGGCTTGTCCGGGGGTTTGCATAGGCGTCTCCTCTTGATGATTACGGCCCGTGAGAGCTGTTCGCTCGGGACGGTTGAAGGTGATGCGCCGGCGCGACGCTGTGGGGGCTGAGGGGCCGCGCCGGCGCCCCGGCTAGTGCGTCGTGCTCAAATCCGACGCGGCCGGTCCCTCGTCTGGGGTCTTCCGACCAGACCCCAGTTGGAGGATGAGTTTGGCGATGGCGGGCAGGACCAGCAGGGTCACGGCGGTGGCCGTGATCAGGCCGCCGATGACCACCATGGCCAGGGGCTTTTGGACCTCGGCGCCGGTGCCGCTGGCCAGGGCCATCGGGATGAAGCCGATGGCCGGCACCAGGCCCGTCATCAGGACCGGGCGGAAGCGTTCGACCGAGCCCTCATAGATCGCCTGGGCGACGGGCACGCCGGCGTCGAGCCGCTCTCGGACGCTGGTCATAACGACCAGGCCGTTGAGGACGGCCACGCCGGCCAGCACGATGAAGCCGACCGCGGCTGAGATCGAGAACGTGATCCCGGTCAGGGCCAGGGCGAACACGCCGCCGGATAGTCCCAGCGGAATGGCCGCGAACACCGAGGCTGCCGGCCCGAAACCGCCCAGCGCCATGTAGAGCACCAGGAAGATCAGCGCGAAGCACAGCGGCACGACGATCGACAGGCGCTGGGTGGCGGCCTTCAGGTTCTCGAACTGGCCGCCCCAGGTCAGCCAGTAGCCGGTCGGCAGCTGGACGGCGTCGACCTTGCTGCGGGCTTCGGTGACGAACGAGCCGATGTCGCGGCCACGAACGTTGACCTGGATAACCACCCGGCGCTTGCCGTCTTCGCGGCTGATCTGGTTCAGACCATCCGAGAAGCGGAACTGCACCAGCTCCCGCAGCGGCACCGACCGTTGCAGGCCGTTCTCGCCGGCCGGCAGCATGACCGGTAGAGCGCCCAGGGCATCGAGGTCGTTGCGCTGGGTCATCGGCACGCGGACGGTGATGTCGAAGCGGCGATCACCCTCGAAGACGTCGCCGGCCTGGCGACCGCCCATGGCCGTGGCCACGGTGTCGGCCACCTGGTCGATGCTGAGCCCAAAGCGGGCGATGGCGGCGCGGTCGAACTTGACGTCCAGGGTCGGGGCCCCGCCGACCTGTTCGACACGGACACCCTCGGCGCCTTGGATCGACTGCAGGACCGCGCCGATCTTGGCGGCCGTGGCGCTCATCTTGTCCAGATCGTCGCCGTAGAGCTTGATGGCGACGTCGCCACGCACGCCGGCGATCAGCTCGTTGAAGCGCATCTGGATCGGCTGGGTGACTTCGAAGCTGTTGCCCAGCAACGGCGAGACCTTGCCCTCGATGCGCTCGACGACCTTGGCCTTGTTGGCGACGTCCTTGGGCCACTCCTTCTGGGGCTTCAGGATAATGAAGCCGTCCGAGGCGTTGGGCGGCATCGGGTCGGTGGCGACCTCGGCCGTGCCGGTCTTGGAGAACATCATCTCCACTTCGGGCAGGGACGAGACGCTCTTTTCGACCTGGCGCTGCATGGTCAGCGACTGTTCCAGGGCCGTCGACGGGATCTTCAGCGAGCCTATGGCGACGTTCTTTTCGTCGAGCTGCGGGATGAACTCCTGGCCCAGCGTCGTGTAGACCACGCCAGCGACCAGGAAGAGCGCCACCGCGCCGCCGATGAACGGCCAGGGGCGATCGACCACGCGCTTGAGGACGGGTTCATAGCGCTGCCGGGAGACAGCGATCAGCTTGACCTCTTTTTCCGAGACCTTGCCGCGCATCAGGATGGCGACAAGGGCCGGGACGAAGGTCAGCGACAGGATGAAGGCTGCGCCCAGGGCCAGCATGATGGTGATGGCCATCGGCGAGAAGGTCTTGCCTTCCACGCCGGTGAAGGTCAGCAGCGGAGCGAAGACCAGGAAGATGATCGCCTGGCCGAAGACGGTCGGACGGATCATTTCCTGGGCCGCGCGAAGCACGGTCTCCAGGCGTTCGGGCAGACGCAGCAGCCGGCCTTCGTGGTGCTGGCGCTCGGCCAGCCGTAGCAGACAGTTTTCGATAATGATGACGGTGCCGTCGACGATCAGGCCGAAGTCCAGCGCCCCCAGGCTCATCAGGTTGCCCGGCACCTTCAGCTCGTTCATGCCGATGGCCATCATCACGAAGGACAGCGGGATGATCAGCACGGCGATGAAGGCGGCGCGGACGTTGCCGAGCAGCAGGAAGAGGGTCGCGGCGACCAGGATGGCGCCTTCGGTCAGGTTGCGTTCGACGGTCTTGATGGTGGCGTTGACCAGCACCGATCGGTCGAGCGCGGTGGTGATGACCACGCCGTTCGGCAAGGCCTTGCGAACATCGACCAGCTTGTCGCCGACCGACTTGGCCACCGAGCGGCTGTTCTCGCCGATCAGCATCAGGGCGGTGCCGACGACCACTTCTTCGCCGTTCTTGCTGGCCGCGCCGGTGCGCAGGTCGCCGCCGACCCGCACGGTGGCGACGTCCTTGACGGCGACGGGTACGGTGCGACGGGTGGCGATGATGGCGTTCTGGATCTCGTCGAGCGTGCGAACCCGCGCGTCGGCCCGGACCAGATAGGCCTCGCCGGCGCGCTGGATGAAGTTGGCCCCGACCGAGAGGTTGGCCCCTTCCAGGGCCTTGGCCAGGTCGGTGTAGGAGACGCCGTAGGCCACGAGCTTGGCCGGGTCGGGTTCGACCACGTACTGCTTCTGGAAGCCGCCGATGGAGTCCACGCCGGCCACCCCCTTGACGGTGCGCAGTTGCGGACGAACGACCCAGTCCTGGATGGTGCGCAAGTACGCGCCCTGCGAGGTGGCGTCGGTGAGGCGCTCGCCTTCCGGCGTCAGATAGGCGCCGTCACTCTGCCAGCCGGTCTGGCCGTCACGCACCTTGGCGCCCTTGCCGCCCGGATTGGCGTACTCCACCGAGTACATGTAAACCTCGCCCAGACCCGTCGTGACGGGCCCGATCTGCGGCTGGATCCCAGCGGGCAGGCTGTCGCCGGCCTGGGTCAGACGCTCGGCCACCTGCTGGCGGGCGAAGTAGAGGTTGGTCTTCTCCGAGAAGATCGCGGTGACCTGCGAGAAGCCATTGCGCGAGATCGAGCGGGTGGTCTCCAGGCCCGGGATGCCGGCCAGGGCCGTTTCCACTGGGAAGGTCACCCGCTTTTCGATTTCGACCGGCGAAAGCGCGCCGGCCACGGTGTTGATCTGCACCTGTTTGTTGGTGATGTCGGGAACGGCGTCGATGGGCAACTTGGTCAGCTGCCATGTGCCGAGGGCGGCGATGATGACGGTGAGAAGCAGGACGTACCAACGCCCCTTCACCGACATCGAGAGTAAGCGACCGATCATTTCGGCGTGTCTCCGGACTAGCGGTTAGGGGTTCAGTCTTCTTCCGAGCTCTTGCCGAGCTCTGCCTTCAGCAAGAAGGCGTTCTTGACCGCTACGGTCTCGCCCCCCTTCAAGCCGTCGACGATGACCACCCGGCCGCCGCTGCGCTGGCCGACCAGAACGTGCTGCACGCGGAAGCCCTCCTTGGTCCGGACGAAGACGACGTCGTTCCCGTTCAGGTTCTGAACAGCCTCCTCGGAGACGACGATCCCGCTGGAGGTCGACTGGCGCGAGGTGATGCGGGCGCGGACCAACTGGCCCGGCTGCAGCGCGCCGGTTCCCCCGGTCAGGGTCAGGACCACCGTGGCGCTGCGGGTCTCCTCGTTGACGCCGGGGGTCACCGATCGCACGACGGCGGTGCGGGTCTCGCCGCTGGTCGTCTCGACGATCGCCTGGTCGCCGGGCTGGACCCTGCGGGCGTCCGCGGCGGTAACCGACGCGTCGACCTGGATCTTGGCCGGATCGGAGATACGGAAGAGTTCGGTCTCGGGGGCCACGAAGGCGCCCAGGCTGGCGGTCATGGCGGTGACGCGGCCGTTGATCGGGCTGATGACGGCGACATAGCCGCCCGACACCGCCGAGGCGCCGGCGGCCGTGGCCGCGCGACGGGCCTCGGCCTCGGCCACCGCGACTTCGGCCTGAGCCGTCTCGTAGTCCTGACGCGGGCTGACCTTCTGTTCGAAGAGGCGCTTTTCGCGGGCCAGGTTCTTGCGGGCCAGGTCGGCCCTGGCCGAAGCCACGCTGCGGTCGGCTGAGATCTGGGCGGCCTCGCGACTGGAGACCAGGGCCAGGGTCTCGCCGGCCCGCACGGGGTCGCCGAGGCGCTTGGTGATCCGGGTGATCGAACCGGCGGCGCGGGCGGTCAGAGCCGCCTCCCCACCGGGTTCGGCTTCGACCGTGGCCTGCGCGACGACCTCGGAAGCCAGGCCCCCGGTGTTGACCGTCTGCAGTTGGACGCCCGAGGCGGTGATGCGCTCGGGGCCCATCGACAGGCTCTGGGGTCCGGCCGCGGGAGCTGCCGCCGCCGGCTTTTCAGCGGTCGCGGTCTCGGCGGGTTTGCCGCCCGACATCTTGCCGACCGAGAAGGCGGCGATCGCCACGACCACCACGGCCGCGCCGGCCAGCAGCAACTGCCGGTTCGAGGAGTTGGACTTGCGCATCAGCGATCTCCGAAGAGGCGGCCTTGCAGGCGCGCCAGGTCGGCCTCGGCGCGAACGCGCGCCAATTGGGCCTGAATGGTTTGGTCACGCGCTTCGGCCAGGGACCGGCGCGCATTGATTAGTTCGACAAGGGGGGCCTTGCCGGACTCGTAGGCGATCCGCGTGAGGCGGAAGGCTTCGGCGGCGCTGGTTTCGCCCTGGCCGGCCGCGTCGGCGCGCGACTGGGCCGCGCCCAGCTGGAAGCGGGCCGTGCGGATGTCGGCCTCGGCGTCGAACCGCGCGGCATTGAGCCGAGCCTCGGCGGCCTGCAGCTCGCCTTGGGCGGCGGTGATGTTGCCGCGGTTCTGGTCGAAGACCGGGATCGGAAGCGACACGCCCGCGACCAAGGCCGTGGAGTCGTCGCCGCTGAACCGGCGAACGCCGGCCGAGACCGTGACGTCCGGCACAGCGCGGGTCCGCTCGATGCGCACGCGACGGGCGGCGGCTTCGCGATCGGCCTCGGCCGCCAGAACGGCGGGCGTCGACAGCGCGTCGATGTCGCCCGGCTGGCTCGTGACCTTGGGGTTGGTCAGCAGGCTGTCGCTGAGCGAGGTGTAGGGCGTGGTCGATCCGACGAGAGCGGTGAGCCGCGAGAAGGCGCCCGTCCGCTCGGCCCGCGCTTCTTCCAACGACGCGCGCGCGCCGGTGAGCGCGGCTTGCGCCTGGAGGGTTCGCAGTTCGGCCTCTTTGCCCGCGTCGACCAGAGCTCGGGAGGCGCGCAGGGTCTCGTCGGACAGCGTCACGGCCTCTTCGGCCAGGGCGACCCGGCGTTCGGCGGCTTCGGCCTGGGCGTAGGCGTCGGCCAGAGCGAAGGCGAAATCGGCCTTCGACTGGACCAGCCGCGCCCGTGCAGCATCGAGAGCCGCCCGACCGGCGGCGACCCGCGCGCCGCGCTTGCCCCCGACTTCGAGCGGCTGGCTCAGCGAAAAGGTCGTCTCGGCATTGTTCGCGCCGCTATAGACGCCGCTGCCGCTGAAGTTCTCGATCTCCATCCCGACGGTGGGATTGGGTCGAGCGCCAGCCTGACGAGCCAGGCCCTCGGCCTGGCGCACGCCGGCGGCGGCTTCGGCGAGCCTTGGGGCATTGGCTTGCGCCTGGGCGAGAAGGTCCTTGAAAGGCGGCGCCGGATCGGCCGCCGCGCCGCGAGCGGACGCCAACGCGCCGACAATCGCGACCACGCTCACGGCCGCGAAACGCAGCTGTCCACGCATGATGAGAGTCATGAAGATGTGTTCCTAGAGATTGAGACGCAAACGGTCCGCCTCCTCGGGCGGAAGGGTCGCGTCAGGCTCTAGGCGGACGTTCGAGCAGGACGGAACGATCGATGAGCAGGCCCACATCCGGCTCGGCCAGCCAAACGGCACGATGCTCAAACGCTATCATCTCGGGCGCGAAGGACACGGGCAAGCTTATGCCATGCGCCGAACAATGACCGGTGCAGGCCGTGAGCGTTCTCTTGATGGGGGTCTTCTGGTCGCCAGCGGTCTTGATCAATGCTGGCGCCTGGACGCTCGACATGACGATCTGGCTGGCGACCTGAGTTTCGGTCTCCAGCGCAGCGTGCTCAGCAGGTCCGCAGATGACGATGCCGAGGATGAACGTGCAGGTTACGAACAGCGCCCATGCCTTGCCGAAGCTGAATCGCGAGGACGGCGCGCGGCGCGAGCGCCACGTGTCGGCATATCTGCCGACTTGCCGACGAAGGGGCGCGATTCCAGCCATCGAAATCTGCAATACCTCCGCTCAGTCCAGATTGAAATGCGTTATATGATTACATGTTATAGTGTCACATTGCCGAGCGCTCCAATTACGGCAACAAACACCTGGCGAAGACTTCGCGATAACTGGGGCAAAGCGGAAAGCTACAGAAGCCCGTACCGCGTTGTCGCGCCATGATCGAATCTCTCTCGATGCCCTGCCCATCCCGTTTGAAGTGGTCAGATGGCCCTTAGGCGGACCTCTTTGCCCCCATTTCGCCGGCTCTGTGCCGAGACCACCAGAATCCGCCGACCAGGATGGCCAGGGTGAGCGCCTGGGCGGCGACGCCTTCGATGGTCGGGAAGAAGCCCAGCAGTTCGATGCGCGGCAGAGCCAGCGGGTGCAGGTCCAAGAGGCCAGCCTCCTGCAGCGCGGCCACGCCCTTGCCGGCCAGGACGACCGCCAGGATCGCCATCAGGATGGCGCTGTATTCGAAAAACTTGCCGATCGGCAGGCGCTTGGAGAACCGCAGCATGGCCCAGGCGATGGCGGCCAGGACGACGACGGCGCAGCCGACGCCGGCCAGCACCGCCCCTGCCCCGCCCTGGGTCCACAGCGCCGTCAGGAACAGGATGGTCTCGAACACCTCGCGATAGACGACGATGAAGGCCAGCAGGAACAGGAACCACGCCGACGGCTTGGAGAGCGCGCGGGGATAGTTTCTCGCGGATATAGACCTGCCAAGCGTCGGCCTGGGCCTTGCCGTGCATCCAGAGTCCGACCGAGATCAGCACGGCGGCGGCGATCACCGAACCGAAGCCCTCGGTCAGCTCGCGGCTGGCCCCGCTGATCGAAATGAAGAAGGTCGCTGCGGCCCAGGTCAGACCACCAGCCGCCAGGGCTGCGATCCAGCCGCCGTGGACGTAGGGCAGCACGTCGGTTCGCTCGGCCTTGCGCAGGAAGGCGATCATGGCGACCACGATCAGCAGGGCTTCCAGGCCCTCGCGCAACAGGATGGTGAAGGCGCCGGCGAAGCTCGACAGGCTGTTGGCCTTTTCCGGGGCCAAGGCTCTGCCTGCGGCCGCGAACAGGGCGTCGAGCCGCTCGATCTGGCTCTTGACCTCGCTGGCCGGCGCGGCCTTACCGATCGCGCCGCGCACGTCGCCCATCGCCCCTTCGATCCGTCGCATCAGGGCCGGATCGCGCGCGCCCAGCGACGGCTCGACCGGCTCGAAGCCATCGAGATAGGCCGCGAGCGCGAGGTCGGCGGCGGCCTTGCGGTCGCCGGCCTCGTAGGCCTTGAGGCTTGCGGCGAGCTTCTGGCGGGCGACATCGAGCGAGCCGCCGCCGGTGCGGGTGACGACTTCGGGATGGCGTCGCAGATAGGCGGTCAGCGCTCGGGCCTTGGTCTCGCCGAGGGTGGTGGCCAGGGCGGCCGGCGTGGTCTGGGTCAAGGTCTGCAGGTCGGGGAAGCGGGCGCGGACGGCGGCGTCCTCGTTCCAGAGCTTTTCGCCGACGGCGGCCTCGGCGTCGCTGAAAGCGAAGCGCCCGACATAGAAGGCCAGGTCCCAGCGGTCGTCGGACGGCAGGTGGGCGTAGCTGGCCATGGCGGTGCCGTCGAGACCCTGCTGGATCACCTGGTAGAGGCCAAAGACGCTGCGCTGGCGCGCGCGGCCGGCGTCGGCGAAGGCGATCGGCGGCGGATCCAGGCCCGCGGCGTTGGGGCCGTCAGCCTTGCCGGTCTCGCCGTGGCAGGCCGCGCAGTTTTCCGCATAGAGCGCCGCGCCGCGCGCCAGGTCCGGCGCGCGCTTGGGGGCCAGGGGCGTGGGATAGGCGGCCAGGAGGTCGTTGGCCAGGGCATGGGCCTTGGCCGAGACCACGGCCGGCTCCTGCTTGGCGGCGATCGTGGCTTGCAGGCTTTGCGCCTTAGCCAGCAGGTCCGGCTGAGCCTTGGTGGCCGGCAGGCCGGCGATGCGCTCACGCACCTGGCCGGCGAACTCGTTCATCTCGGCATATTCGGACGGGCTGATGACCTTGCCGTCTTTCACCGCGCCCGCGTAGTCGACCGACAGATAGTCGAGCAGCCGCCAGGCGGTTTGCGAGGAACTGGCCTCCTGGGCATGGGCCATCGGCGCCGCCGTGAAGATCAGGACCGCCAGCAGCCCGCCAAGGATCGAGGCCAGACGCCCCTTGAGACCAGTAATCATTATCAATCCATGGGCGCAAAAAGGCGCGTGTGGCAAGAGCTTGAGCATATGTCAGGAAGTCGCGAGGTCGGCGCGGTGTTCGTCGCGAGCCTGGCGGATGATCTGGTAGGCCGAACTCAGGAAGACGCCGGCCAGGAGCACGCCGACGATCAGGTCAGGCCAGCGCGAACCGGTCAGCCAGACCAACCCGCCGGTAGCCGCCACGCCCAGGCATTGGATCAGATCGTTGCGCGTGCAGAGCCACACCGAACGGACATTGGCGTCGCCATCCCGATAGCGGACGAGCAAGGCGGCGGCGACGAGATTGGCCAGGGCGCCAAACAGCCCCAGGGCCGAGATCGCCTCGCCCGAGGGCGCCGCGCCGCTCCAGGCGCGCCAGGCGGCGAAGCCCGCGACCGACAGGGCGACCAGGCCCAGGCTGACGCCCTTGAACAGGGCCGCGCCGGTGCGGATGCCCACCGACTTGCCGATGGCCCATAGACTGATGGCGTAGGTGGCGCTGTCGGCCAGGAAGTCGAGCGCATTGGCCGACAACGACGCCGAGCCTTCGACCATGCCGCCGATCAGCACCACGACAAAGCCGACCAGGTTGATGGCGATCACCCAGGCCAGGGCGCGGCTATAGGCGGGCGTGGCGCCGTCGAACTTGACGTCGCTTCCGCAACCGCAGCCCGACGCGGCCGGTTTGCTGGAACAGGATTCGCTCATGAGGCCACCATGCATCCTCTAGCCACTAGAGGATCAAGGGCCTATCTGCAAAACTAAGGAGCACCTCATGACCCTTTCCATCGGCCTCTTGGCCAAGGCCGCCGACGTCAAGGTCCCGACCATCCGCTTCTATGAGGAGATCGGGCTGCTGCCGGAGCCCCGGCGAGCAGCCAATGATCGCCGGGTCTATGACGCGGACGCCGTCCGCCGCCTGGCCTTCATCCGCCACGCGCGCCAATTGGGCTTCTCGGTCGAGGCGATCCGCAATCTGCTGGATCTTTCCGACAATCCCGAGCGCCCCTGCGGCGAGGCCAACGCCCTGGCGGCGCGACAGCTCGACGATGTCGAGGCCAAGATCGCCCAGCTGGAGACCCTGCGCGGTGAACTGCAACGGATGGTGGCGGCGACCTGCGACGGACGGGCCGCCGACTGCCGGGTGATCGAGGCGCTGGCGGGCTAGGCGTCTCAGCGGGCGGTCATTCGTCGTCTTGCGCCGGGGATGATTGAATATGGACGCTCGTGTAAGATCATGTGCGCCCAACTACCGAGGCATAGGTCGGCATGGCAACATCCCCGATTGCCGCCCCCATCGGCGGCCGGATGGTGGAATTATCTTCAAAATATCCAATAACTTACCTAATTTACATCGGGTCCTCCACAATCATCCCTCGGGCGATCCCACCCCGTCACGGCCCGACATCGACATGACCAAGCAGATCGTCGAGGCCGGAAAAGCCCTGAAGATCGCCGTCCATGATCATTTGGTGGTCGGTCGCGAGGGCGTGGCCAGCTTCAAGGCGCTGGGCTTGATGTGACGTCGTAAGATGGGTTGACGGGCGCAAGCCGAGCCGTGAGCCTCCCGGCGCACAATTGCTCCGGAGTCCGCCCATGCGTCGCCTGCTCACTGTCCTCCTCGCCTCGACCGCCCTGCTCGGCGGCGTCGCGGGCGCCCAAGCCCAGACCATGGCCAAGGCCAAGGCTCCAGCGGCCCCACCGGCGGTGTCCAAGGCCGACAAGGCGCTGCACGACAAGTTCCTGACGCTGGACACCCACCTCGACACCCCCACCCACTTCGGCCGTCCGGGCTGGAACATCACCGACCGCCATGAGGTCGAGCACGACTTCAGCCAGGTCGACCTGCCGCGCATGAACGAAGGCGGCCTGGATGGCGGGTTCTTCGTGATCTACACGGGCCAGGGCGACCTGACCGCCGCGGGCTACGAGTACGCCCGCAACTACGCCCTGCACCGCGCGATCGAGATCCGCGAGATGCTGGCCGGCAACAAGACTGGCTTCGAGCTGGCCCTGACCTCGGACGACGCGCGCCGGATTAACAAGGCCGGCAAGAAGTTCGCCTTCGTTAGCATGGAAAACAGCTGGCCGCTGGGTGAGGACCTGACCCTGCTGACCACCTTCTACAAGGAAGGTCTTCGGATGGCCGGCCCAGTCCACTTCCGCAACAACCAGCTGGCCGACAGCTCGACAGACCCGAAGGGTAAGATCTGGAACGGCTATTCGCCGCTGGGCCTGCGCTGGCTGGCCGAGGCCAACCGCCTGGGGATCGTGATCGACGTCAGCCACGCCAGCGACGACATCGTCGACCAGTCCCTGGCCCTGTCGAAGGTTCCGATCATCGCCTCGCACTCGGGTCCGAAGGCGATCTACAACCACCCGCGCAATCTCGACGACGCCCGCATCAAGAAGATCGCCGACGCCGGCGGCGCGGTGTGCATCAATTCGATCTACCTGACCGACACCACGCCCAGCCCCGAGCGCAAGGCGGCTCTGGACGCCCTCGGTCGCGCCCCGGACATGAAGACCGCCACGCCCGAGATGGTGAAGGCCTATGGCGACAAGCGCGCGGCCATCGACAAGGCCTATCCGGCCCCGCGCGGCGACTTCGACCTCTACATGAAGAGCATGCTGCACGTCTTGAAGGTGGCGGGCCCCAAGGGCGTCTGCGTCGGCGCCGACTGGGACGGCGGCGGCGGCATGGACGGCTTCGAGGACATCACCGACCTGCCCAAGATCACCGCCCGCCTGAAGGCCGCCGGCTATTCCGACGCCGACATCGAGGCCATCTGGAGCGGCAACGTCCTGCGCATCGTCGACGCCGCCCAGGCCTATGCGAAGAGCGTGGCGAAGTAGGCTTGGTTCGTTCCTCCCCCGCGATGCGGGGGAGGTGGCCCAGAGGGCCGGAGGGGGCTAGCTGGACGCATGCCGCGTTCGCCCCCTCAGTCGCTGAGTTTATCCTCGGGCGCGCGCTTCGCGCGCCCCGGGGGCGACAGCTCCCCCGCGGCGCGGGGGAGCATCTTCGATCTCCCCTCCCAAACCCGC
The DNA here is from genome assembly GCF_937900395.1 of uncultured Caulobacter sp. GTDB lineage: Bacteria > Pseudomonadota > Alphaproteobacteria > Caulobacterales > Caulobacteraceae > Caulobacter. Next base: position 2,313 of record NZ_CALCDX010000144.1, on the reverse strand, counting down.
CAAGCCATCAACGCCACGAACACCACGCCGTAGATGATCGGCGGCCGGTGGTCGGCCTTGACCAGCAGGTAGTAGTGGGCGACCCCCAGCGGCACGATCACGTAGACCAGCCGGTGCAGCCGGCTCCACGCCACACGGCCCATGCGGATCACCCAGCCGTTGGTCGAGGTCACCGCCAGCGGGATCAGCAGGACAAAGCCCAGCATGCCCAGCGTGATGAAGGGGCGTTTGACGATGTCCTTCCACAGCTGCGCCCAGTCGAAGAACAGATCGACGCCGATGTAGCTGAAGAGATGCAGCACGATGTAGCTGAAGGCGAACAGGCCGATGGTGCGCCGGAAGCGCACGAGCCGCGGCTTCTTCAGGATCCGCGCGGCGGGCGTGATCGCCAGGCCGACCAGCAGCAGCCGTAGGCCCCAGACCCCCAGCTCGCGGATCAGCTTCTCGATCGGATTGGCCCCCAGGTCGCCCATGACGCCCCGCCAGGCCAGCCAGACCAGCGGCGCGAAACACGCCAGCCAGACGAGGCCGTAGACGAGGTTGTCGCGGGTTTTGGAGGGGCGTTTGCGGGGGGGATTAGCCACGGCGCCGCTCCTCCCCGATTTCCCCGGCGAATGCCGGGGCCCAGATCGAAAGCGCATGTGCTCGGACTGAGGACTGTGCGCCAGGGCGAACCCACCCCAGACGCTCAGGCTGAATCTGGGTCCCGGCATTCGCCGGGAAGGTCGGATTTTTAAGCGCCATCAATAGAACCGCTTCAGGTCCATGCCGCGATAGAGGTCGGCCACCCACTCGCCGTAGCCGTTGAACGGCAGGCTGTCGCGGCGGCGGAATTCGCCGATCCGGCGCTCGGTGGCCTGCGACCAGCGTGGATGGTCCACGGCCGGATTGACGTTGGAATAGAAGCCGTACTCGCGCGGCGCCAGCCTGTTCCAGGAGGTGGCCGGCTGGTTCTCGACCAGGCTGATCCGGACGATCGACTTGATGCCCTTGAAGCCGTACTTCCACGGCACGACCAGCCGCAGCGGCGCGCCGTTCTGGTTGGGCAGCACGTCGCCATAGAGCCCGACCGCCATCAGGGTCAGCGGGTGCATGGCCTCGTCGATCCGCAGGCCTTCGCGATAGGGCCAGTCCAGCGTGTTCCAGGCCTGGCCGGGCATTTCGGAAGGCCGCATCACGGTCTCGAACGCCACGAACTTGGCCTTGGAGGTCGGCTTCACCGAGGCCAGCAGGTCCTTCAGCGGAAAGCCGACCCAGGGGATCACCATCGACCACCCCTCGACGCAGCGCATGCGATAGATGCGCTCCTCGAGCTTGTTCTTGCCGATCAGGTCCTCGATGCCGACGGTGCGCGGAACTTCGCAGGCCCCGTCGATCCGCACGGTCCAGGGGCGCGGCTTGAAGCGGCCCGCGTTGTCGGCCGGATCGCCCTTGTCGACGCCGAACTCATAGAAGTTGTTGTAGGTGGTGATGTCCTCCTTCGAGGTCGGCTTCTCCGTCGTCGAGAAGCCGCGCGTGAAGGTCAGGTCCGCTCGCGCCTCGCCCGCCGCCGCGCCCGCCAGCCCGACGCCCGCCAGCCCCGCCATCAGCGTTCGACGCTTCAGGTACAGGCCGTGATCGGTGACGTCGTTGTCGGTCAGGTCGGGGGCGTGGCGGATCAGCATGGGAACGCTCCGTAAGCGGCTGTCCCTACAGATACGGACGCGAGCGCCGTTTGGTTACCTGCCGCGTGAAATTCAGTTGGCTTCCCGCATCGCCCGCCGCGCCGCCAGAGGCGTGTAGACCTCCGTCAGACCGGCGGCCAGGGCCGCGCGCTCCTGCGGCGACAAGGTTGCGGTGAAGGCGGCCAGGGCCGCCTCGACATTGGCTCGGGCCTGCTGGTCGAGATCGCGAGCCGCCGCCAGCCGGCGGCTGACCTCGGCGGGATCATAGCCCGGCGCGCTGAGCGCGTTCAGAGCCGCTTGCCGTTCCGCGCGCGCCTGCTGGGTGATGGGACGATTGCGGCGGTTGGCCTCGCTGAGCGCCTTGCGGAACGCCTGCCGGCTTTCGGGCGACAGGGCTTCGCCCGCGGAGATCAGCGGCGGACGCGGTCCGCCGGCGTTCGGCGCGGCTTCGGGAGCCGGCGCAGGCGGCGCGCTGACGGCGGCGGGCGCGGATCTGGCCGGCGGCGTCGCGGCGCGAGGGGCCGGCTTCGGCGTCTCGACGGCCGGCGTCGGCGCGCCCGACGCCGCGGGCTCGACGCCGTCGAGGGTCGGACGCGGCGCCGCGGAGATCGGAAGAGCACACGTCTGAACTCCAGTCACTTAGGCATAT
>NZ_CALCDX010000143.1 GCF_937900395.1 uncultured Caulobacter sp. | reverse complement strand
TCACGACGCCCTGTTCGTCGTGTCGCCCAGCCGCCATCACATCCGAGGCACCGATAACCTTGAGGTTCATCCGCTGCGCACGCTTCAAGAACGTCTGCGCAACCGATACACCATCGTCGCGCTCGGCTGCGCTACTGCAGTTATGAAGAATAATGCGACGCTCGCCGTGCTCGTCGTCTGTCATGAACTCGTCGCTCACTACCCTTGAAAGGTTTATTTGATCGATATGGACGTCAACGCTCTTCGGGAGCTTCACGCCGCGATCGGTATTCTCGGAAAGCAAATAGAAAATATCGACGCCGTCGCTAAACTCGGTCGCTCCGGGTAGTCCATGCGCGGCAATTACAATTGAAGTCGCCTTAATGCCATGTTTCTTTAGTAGCAATAGGCGGCGATAAAAATCACTTGGCTGGGACACTTCAAATAACAGCGTCTGCGCATCTTCGCGTGAGTACATACGCCCCACATCACCCATGGCATTGTTATGGTCGGAATAGGCGGTCGAAAAGACCACCGTCACACCGTTTTCCTGCATCTTTTCACGCAGTTCAATCGAACGGTCATCACTACCAATCAAGGCTTTCATATTATCAATCGTCGTCTCGTCGTAGCGGTCAATGTTCACCACCCCAAACTCTTCAGACAATATATTCATTAGTTCTGGCGTAGCCTTGCGCGTCAACCTCTTCGCGCGCAGCACCTGCTCGTAGTCGGCCGCGCGGGGCAGCAGGTCGGGGCGGATCTCGGCGAGGCGGCGCTCGAGGCGGTCGCAGGCCTCGCGCAGCTCGACCAGAGCGTTGTCGATGTCGTCGCGCTGTTGCTCCAGGGCCGTGGCGCGTTCGCGGAACTTCTTCAGCGAGCGGGCCATCTGGGCCGCGCCCTGGTCGTTCTCGTCATAGAGGTCCAGCAGCTCGCGGATTTCCGACAGCGACAGGCCCACGCGCTTGCCGCGCAGGATCAGCTGCAGGCGGACGCGGTCCTTGTGCGAGTAGACGCGGTTCAGCCCTTCGCGCGCGGGGCTCAGCAGGCCCTTGTCCTCGTAGAAGCGCAGGGCGCGCGGCGTGGCTTTGAATTCGTTGCAGAGCTGGCGGATCGTGAATGTCCGCTCGGGGCGACGCAGGTCGGCCATGGTTTAAACCTCCCAATCAAGAGGGCCTGGCTACTGCGGCCGGGCCGCTTAGTTATCGACGATCACCCTAAACCCGATCCCGGGCGAGCGTCAACGCTTACGTAAACGTCAATCTTTGCTGTCGCCATAGGTTTACTTTCCTAGGCTTGGCGGCGTATTTTCGGCTCGAAGGCCGCGACCGCTCAAGGAGACGCCCGATGGCGACCCTCTCTCACGGCGAAATCTGGCGGGCCATCGACGCGCTGGCCGAGCGCTTCGACATGACGCCGTCGGCCATGGCCCGGATGGCGGGCTTGGACCCCACCAGTTTCAACCGTTCGAAGCGCGGCTCGACGCAGGCCGACAGCCGCCCGCGCTGGCCGTCGACCGAGAGCCTGGCCAAGCTGCTGGAAGCGACCGGGGTGAACTTCTCCGAGTTCGCGGCCTTGACCGAACAGTCCGGAGGGGCGAGCGCTAGGCGGGGGGCGCCGCTGATCGGCATGGCCCAGGCCGGGCAGGAGGGCTTCTTCGACGCGGCGGGCATGCCGATGGGCGCGGGCTGGGACGAGGCGCCGGCGCCGGATTTTGGCGAGGGCCTGTTCGCCCTGGAAGTGTCGGGGGACGCTCTGGCGCCGGTCTATCGCGACGGCGACCGCCTCCTGGTCTCGCCCACGGTCGAGCCGCGCAAGGGCGACCGCGTGGTGGCGCGGACCCATGCGGGCGAGGTTCTGGTGCGAGAGCTGGGCCGGGTCACGGCCAGGACGATCGAGCTCTTGGCGCTCGGGCGCGAGGGCGATCGCCTGCTGTCGCGGGACGAGGTCGCCTGGATCGCGCGGATCGTCTGGGCCAGCCAGTAGCCGGCCCTGGATCGAACCTTACGTGCGCGGGCAGTCGCCGTGGGTGTCGAGCAGCCAGGCGATCAGCGGGCCGGCGGCCGGATCGGCGCACGACACGTCGACGCGATACGATTGCCAGGTGTCGTTGTGCGCGGCCTCGACGCGGGCGTCGGGGAACTGCTGGACGATGCCGCCGAGCAGAGAATCGAACTTCTGTCGATCGGTGGGGCGGAGGGTGAACGAAGCCATTGGTCTGACCTTGAAGACTGTCCTGGTCCGGAAGATCGGACCTTAGACTCACAAAAGTGGTCAGACCCTTAATACCGAATTCAGTCTTCGTTCATCTGCCCGGCAAGGTGTCGCTGCGCGTTTCAGCCGCACCTACACTTCAGCCCAGCTTCTCCTCGATCAGCGCCACCGTGCGGTCGATCCCGAAGATGGCCGCGAACGAGCCGAAGCGCGGGCCTTGGCTCTGGCCCAGCAGCACCTCGTAGAGGGCCTGGAACCAGGCGCGCAGCGGGTCGAAGCCGTGGGTCTTGCCCACCTCGAACACCTCGTTCTGGATCAGCTCGGCGTCCTGCGTCCCGGCCGGCATGGCCTTCAGCTTGGCCAGCAGGTCCAGCATGGCGGCGCGTTCCTGGTCGCTGGGGGCGCGGAACACCTTCGAGGGCTTCACGAAGTCCTCGTAGTAGTTGATCGCGTAGCCGGCCAGGCGGTCCAGCAGCGGCTGGCTTTCCGGCGTCGCGCCCGGGATGTAGCGCGACAGGAAGCCCCAGAGGATCTCCTTGGTCGAGGCGTCGGCGGCCGAGACCAGGTTCAGCATCAGGCTGAACGACACCGGCGAGCCGTGTTGCGGCGGACGGCCCGTGTGGATGTGCCAGACGGGGTTGTCGAGCTGCTTGGCCGGCTCCTGGCGCGGATAGGCGTCCAGCTGCTGCAGGTACTCGTCCGTCGCCTTGGGGATGACGTCGAAATAGAGCTTCTTGGCCGACTTGGGGCTCTGGAACATGTAGTACGACAGGCTCTCGGGCGCGCCGTACCGCAGCCAGTCCTCCATGGAGAGGCCGTTGCCCTTAGACTTGGAGATCTTCTGGTTGTTCTCGTCGAGGAAGAGCTCGTAGTTGAAGCCTTCCGGCGGCGTGCCGCCCAGGGCCTTGCAGATCGCGCCCGAGGCCTTGACCGAGTCGATCAGGTCCTTGCCCGACATCTCGTAGTCGACGCCCAGCGCCGTCCAGCGCATGGCCCAGTCGGGCTTCCACTGCATCTTCACGTGGCCGCCGGTGACCGGAACCTCGACATTGCGGCCGTCCTCGTCCTGGAAGACGATCGTGCCCTTCTCGACGTTGCGCTCCAGCGTCGGGACCTGCAGCACCCGGCCGGTGGTCGGGCTGATGGGGAGGAACGGCGAATAGGTCGCGCGGCGCTCCTCGCCCAGGGTCGGCAGCATGACCTTCTGGATCGCGTCGAAGCGCTCCAGGGCGGTCAGCAGGGTCGCGTCGAACATGCCGCCCTTGTAGCAGGCGGTCGAGCTGACGAACTCGTACTCGAAGCCGAAGCTGTCCAGGAACGCGCGCAGGCGGGCGTTGTTGTGGGCGCCGAAGCTGTCGTGGGTGCCGAAGGGGTCGCGGACGACGGTGAGCGGCTTGCCCAGGTCCTCGATCAGCGGCTGCTTGTTCTCGATGTTCTCGGGAACCTTGCGCAGGCCGTCCATGTCGTCGCTGAAGGCGATCAGCCGCGTCGGGATGGCCTCGTCGGTCAGGGCGCGGAAGGCGCTGCGCACCATCGTGGTGCGCGCGACCTCGCCGAACGTGCCCAGGTGCGGCAGGCCCGACGGGCCATAGCCGGTCTCGAAGATCACGGCTTTCGCCAGGGCCGGATAAGCTTTCACCGCCTCATCCGTCTTGCCAGCGTCGATCAGGGCCTTGGCGGCGTCCTGGTCGGCGCGGTCGGGGAGGCGCACGCGCAGGACGCGGGCGATCGTGGCGCGCGCCTGCTCGAAGGGCCAGGAGCGGGCGTCACGGGCGAGGGGGGAGAGGCCTTCAAACATGGCGCGGCGTATAAACCGTGCGAAGGCGGACGGCTACCCCGCCAGCGCCCCCGCCACCACCTCGCGCGCTTCGGCCTGGACCTGCTTCAGGTGGTCCGGACCCAGGAACGACTCCGCATAGACCTTGTAGACGTCCTCGGTGCCCGAGGGGCGCGCCGCGAACCAGGCGTTCTGCGTGCAGACCTTCAGGCCGCCGATCGCCTCGCCGTTGCCGGGGGCGGCGGTCAGGATGTCGGTGATCGCCTCGCCGGCCAGGGTCTTGGCCGAGACGTCGCTGGGGCTGAGCTTGGCAAGGCGCGCCTTCTCTTCCCGGCTGGCCGGGGCGTCGACGCGGGCATAGGCCGGCGCGCCGTACTTTTCGGTCAGGCCGGCGTAGAGCTGGCTGGCGCTTTGGCCGGTCACCGCCTGGATCTCGGCGGCGAGCAAAGCCAGCTGGATGCCGTCCTTGTCGGTGGTCCACACCCCGCCGTCGTGGCGCAGGAAGGCCGCGCCGGCCGACTCCTCGCCGCCGAAGCCGACCGAGCCGTCCAGCAAGCCCGGAACGAAATACTTGAAGCCGACTGGCACCTCCAGCAGGCGGCGGCCCAGGCCCGCCACCACGCGGTCGATCATCGAGGACGAGACGAGGGTCTTGCCGACCGCCGTGTCCGCGCCCCAGCCGGGACGGTGGCTGAACAGGTACGAGATCGCCGCGGCCAGGTAGTGGTTGGGGTTCATCAGCCCGCCGTCGGGCGTGACGATGCCGTGGCGGTCGGCGTCGGCGTCGTTGCCGGTCGCCACGTCATAGGCCGCGCCGCCCTTCATGATCCCGATCAGATTGGCCATGGCGCTGGAGGACGAGCAGTCCATCCGGATCTTGCCGTCGGTGTCGAGCGGCATGAAGGCCCAGCGCGGGTCGACGGCGTCGTTGACCACGGTCAGGTCCAGCCTGTGCCGCTCGGCGATCGCGCCCCAATAGGCGACCGCCGCGCCGCCCAGCGGATCGGCGCCGATCCGCACCTTGGCCGCGCGGATGGCGGCGATGTCGATCACCGCCGGCAGGTCGTCGACATAGCGGCCGAGGAAATCGTAGTCGCCAACGGCCTTGCGGGCGGTCTCGAACGGGACCCGCTTAACGCCCGTCAGGCCCTGGGCCAGCAGTTCGTTGGCGCGGGCGGCGATGGCCGAGGTGGCGTCCGAGCCGGCCGGACCGCCGGAAGGCGGGTTGTACTTGATGCCGCCATCGCGCGGCGGATTGTGCGAGGGCGTCAGCAGCAGCCCATCGGCCTGGGCGCCGCCTTGGCGGTTATGGGTCAGGATGGCGTGCGACACGGCCGGCGTCGGGGTGAAGCCGTCGCGGGAGTCGACCAGGGTCTCGACGCCGTTGCCCGCCAGGACTTCCAGCACAGAGCGCCAGGCGGGCTCGGACAGGCCGTGGGTGTCGCGGCCGACGAACAGCGGGCCGGTCACGCCCTGGGCGGCGCGGTATTCGACGATCGCCTGGGTGACGGCCAGGATGTGGGCTTCGTTGAAGGCGCCGTCCAGGCTGGAGCCCCGGTGTCCCGAGGTGCCGAACACGACCTTCTGGGCGGGATTGGAGACGTCCGGCTGGATCTCATAATAGGCGCTGATCAGAGCGCCGAGATCGACAAGATCTTCGGGAAGAGCGCGAAGGCCGGCGCGGTCGTGCATCAAGTCACCTGGTAGAGTTTGGATGTATCGATAAGCATGAAGTCCTAAAGGGCGCGGGAGACAATTTCACGAACTATCTGGTGGGTTTGCAGTTCTCACGGGCAGGTTGACCACCACCGTAGGCCCCCACCTGACCACGCTCCGCGTGGTCGTCCGCCCCCGGAGGGGGGCAGAAGGGAACGCGGGCCTTCTTCCCCCTCCGGGGGAGGAGCGCCCCCGGGTAGCGCGCGCGCGCCCGAGGGCAGGCTCCAGCGCGGAGGGGGCAAGTACGAGCGTTCGCGGCGCTCTATGATCCGCGTATCCGGAATCGAAGTGAGCGATTTCAACGACTTCTCACTTTTACATGTCGCTCTGTGATCCGCGTTGAATCCCCCGCCATACTCTTCCTCACCCGATGGCGCGGAAGGGACGTCCGGCCGGCGATCGTGACGGCTGTCGGGGGTGGTCGAGCGGGAAGCGCTCGCCGGTCTTCCCAAGCTTGGGGAAGGCGTCTTCGCGGCGGATCCAGCGGCAGGCTCCCTGAAACATCGGGACGAAGCCCTGGCGGTGAAGACTTCGGCGACGCGGCAGGCCTGGGCTGAAATCGCCCGGGCGTTCCGGGGCCGGGGTCGTCGCCCCGGCCCGCCCGTCGGGGGCCTAGCGGCGAGAGCGGGTTAAAACCCCGCGCCTCGCGGGCTCACCGGATAACGACTGCGCGGAGCGTCTGGCTTCGTCGAAACGGTACTCACTATCCAAACCTCCGGACGGATGTCCGGGCGCTCCGCTTCCCCTTTCAGCACCTTCAGCGAGCGATCGCGTGAAGATGATCCGTCATGGTCGCATCATCCGGATGGAGCGGAAAAACGCCTTCACGAGAAGGGCGACAACGCCCTAACCTGGGTCCAACGATAAGACCGGGGAGGAGCCGATGATCCCAGGGCTCATGCAGAGCGCGCCGCTGATGATCAGCGGCATCCTGACCTACGCCGCCCAGGCGCATGGCGCGCGGGAGGTCGTCTCGCGGCTGATCGACGAGCCTCTCTGGCGCTACGACTACGCGGGCCTGGCCCGGCGCGCAGCCCAGGCCGCCCACGCCCTGCATCGCCTCGGCGTCGCGCCTGGCGACAGAGTCACGTCCCTGGCCTGGAACACCCATCGGCACCTCGAGCTGTTCTACGCCGTTCCCGGCGTCGCGGCGGTGCTGCACACGGCCAATCCACGCCTGTCCGACGAGCAGATCGCCTACACGATCGATCACGCCGGCAGCCGGGTCCTGTTCTTCGAGCGCAACTTCCTGCCGCTGGTCGAGCGCATCGCGCCGCGCCTGGCGTCGGTGACCACATTCGTCATGCTGTCGGACGAGGCGCGGACCGAACCGGGCGCGGTCGGCGCGATCTCCTACGAAGCGCTGATCGCCGGCGAGTCCGAGACGATCGACTGGCCGTCCTTCGACGAGAACGCCGGCGCGTTCCTCTGCTATACCTCCGGCACGACCGGAGACCCGAAGGGCGTGCTCTACTCGCACCGCGCCGTGGTGCTGCACGCCATGGCCGGCGGCCTGAATAGCGCGTTCGGCTTCACGGCCTTCGACGTCGCCATGCCGTGCTCCAGCCTCTACCACGCCACGGCCTGGGGCGTGCCGTTCAGCGCTCCCATCTGCGGCGCCAAGCTGGTGCTGCCGGCCGACCGCATGGACGGCGCCTCGCTGCACGAACTGATCGAGAGCGAGGGCGTCACCTTCACCGGCGGCGTGCCGACCATCTGGACCATGTACCTGGACTGGCTGGAGAAGAACCACGCCGCTCCCGCTACGCTCCAGCGGGTGGTGATCGGCGGCAGCGCCGTGCCGCGCGCCATGGCCGAGACCTTCAAGCGCCGCTACGGCGTCCAGGTGCTGCAGATCTGGGGGATGACCGAAACCTGCCCGATCGGCGTCGTCGCCACCCCGACGCCCGCCCTGGCCGCGCTCGGTGAAGAGGCCATGGACGAGGCCATCTGGACGCGCCAGGGGCGGCTGCAGTTCGGCATCGAACTGAAGGTCGAGGCCGAGGACGGCTCGGCCGCGCCCTGGGACGGCCAGACCTCCGGCGCCTTGAAGGTGCGCGGGCCTTGGGTGGTCAAGCGCTACTTCCGCAAGGACCACGACGCCACGGACGACGCCGGCTGGTTCGACACCGGCGACATCGCCACGCTCGACGCCAACGGTTTCATGCGCATCACCGACCGCCAGAAGGACGTGATCAAGTCCGGCGGCGAGTGGATCAGCTCGATCGACCTGGAGAACGTCGCGGTCGGTTGCCCGGGCGTGAAGATCGCCGCCGTGGTTGGGGTGCCGCATCCGAAGTGGGAGGAGCGCCCCTTGCTGGTCATCGAACCGCATGAGGGCGCGGCCGTCACCAAGGCCGCCGTGCTGGCCTTTCTGGCGCCGAGGATCGTCAAGTGGTGGACGCCCGACGACGTGGTCTTCGCGCCCGTGCCACTGACCGCGACGGGCAAGATCGACAAGAAGGTCCTGCGCGAGGCCTGGCGGGGGCACCTGGGCGGCTAGAGCTTGAGCCGCCAGCTCTCCGACACCAGCCCCTCGCCGAAGCCGTCATAGGGCCAGCTGTCCTCCAGCACGAAGCCGAAGCGGGCATAGTGACGGCGGGCCGGCAGCAGGTTGCTCTGGGTCCAGAGGATAACCTCGGCGTAGCCCGCCTCGCGCGCGAAGGCCAGGCAGGCCGAGATCAGGGCCTCGCCCACGCCCAGCCCGCGCGCCGAGGGCTCGACCAGCAGCAGGCGCAGCCGGGCGACCGTCTCGGTCTCCCTGACCAGCATGATCGAGCCAACCTTGCGGCTCTCATGTTCGGCGATCCAGCAGGCCTCTCGAGCGGGGTCGAAGGTCTTGACGTAGTCGGCGATCACCCCGGCCACGACGCCCTCGAAGCGATGGTCCCAGCCCTGTTCGGCGGCGTACAGCTCGCCGTGCCGCTGGACGATCCAGCCCAGGTCTCCGGGCGCGGGCGGGCGCAGCGCGATCATGTTTCTAGCGGCGCCCTCGGCCTGACCGGATCGCGCGTCATGGCCGGCCCTTGAATGGGGGTGCTGATGCGCCAGGAGTCGGACACGCGTCTACTCCACCGTCATCTGGGTCTGAGTGACCACAGCCACCAGCTTGCCGTCTTCGCCCTCGATGCGCGTGACCCAGATGCTGGAGCGCCGGCCGATGTGCAGCGGCGTCGCCGCGGCCTTCACCGTCGTTCCGACGGCGGCGGGGGCGATGAAGTTGGTCTTGCTCTCCAGCGTCGTCGTCCGCTTGCCCTCCGGCGTCGACAGGAAGGCGCCGATGGCGCCCAGCGTATCGGCCAGGGCCATGGTCGCGCCGCCATGCAGGATGCCGCCGGCCGTGCACAGGTCGGGTCGGACCAGCAGCCGTCCCTCGACGCGATCCGGAGCGGCGTGGACGATCTCGACGCCCATCAGGGCGGCGAACGGCAGAAGGTCGAGGTCGAAGACGGGCGTGCTCATGACGGCATCTGACGCCCGCCTCCGCCCCGGACGCAAGCGTCAGTTTGACCCGCGCTCGCTGTCGAGGTGGGCCATCATCGCCTCGGCGTAGCGCGTGCCCGCCACGGCGGTCGCCGGCACCGCCGCCTCGATCGCCGCCAGGTCCTCCGCAGTCAGGGAAACCTCCAGGGCTCCGAGGGCCTCCGCGAGGCGGTCACGTCGGCGCGCGCCGATCAGCGGCGCGATGTCGTCGCCCCGCGAGGCCACCCAGGCGATGGCGGCCTGGGCGGTCGTCACGCCCTTGGCCTCGGCGACCGCGCGAAGGGCTTCGGCCAGCTTCAGGTTGGCCGCCAGGTTCTCGCCCTGGAAGCGGGGGCTGTGGGCGCGGAAGTCACGGCCGCCTTGGCCGGTCTGCGGCGTCCAATGGCCGCTGATCAGGCCGCGCGACAGCACGCCATAGGCCGTAATGCCGATGCCAAGTTCGCGCAGGGTCGGCAGGATCTCCGCCTCGACGGTGCGCGAGACCAGCGAGTATTCGATCTGCAGGTCGACGATCGGCGCGACCTTGGCGGCCCGGCGGATCGTCTCGGCCCCGACTTCGGAGAGGCCGATGTGGCGGACATAGCCGGCCTGGACCATCTCGGCGATGGCGCCGATGGTGTCCTCGATCGGCACGTCCGGATCCAGGCGCGAGGGCCGGTAGATGTCGATGTGATCGACGCCCAGGCGCTTGAGGCTGTAGGCCAGGAAGTTCTTGATGGCCTGGGGCCGGCCGTCATAGCCGAGGAAGCCGCCGGCGGGATCGCGCAGGGCGCCGGTCTTGACGCTGAGCACCAGGCGGTCGCGCTTGTGGGTCTTGAGCGCCTCGCCGATCAGCATCTCATTGTGGCCCATGCCGTAGAAGTCGCCGGTGTCGATCAGCGTGATCCCGGCCTCCACGGCGGCGTCAAAGGTGGCCAGGCTCTCGGTCCGGTCAGCGGGCCCGTACATGTCGGACATGCCCATGCAGCCCAGGCCGAAGGCCGAGACGACGGGGCCCGTCTTTCCCAATTGGCGCGTCTTCATCCGATGTCTCCATGCTGTCTGTGGAGACGGTTATGCGCCTCGGCGTTTCGTGCGATAATCCGACAAGGTTTGCACGACCTGTTCGGAATTTCACACAATGCAGCAAGCCGATTTCGCCGATCTCGACGCCTTCACCGCCGTGGCCCGCGCCCGCGGCTTTCGCGCGGCGGCGGCTCTGCGCGGCGTCTCACCGTCCTCGCTCAGCGAGGCGGTGCGGCGGTTGGAGGCGCGACTGGGCGTACGCCTGCTCAACCGCACCACGCGCAGCGTCACGCCCACCGAGGCTGGCCAGAAGCTGCTGGAGCGCCTGTCGCCCGCCCTCGCCGACGTCGCCCTGGCCCTGGACGAGGTCAACGCCTTCCGTGACAGCCCGACGGGCACGCTGCGCCTGAATGTTCCGGGCGTTGTGGCCAAGGTCATCCTGCCGCGCCTGCTGCCCCGCTTCCTGGCGTTGCATCCGGGCGTATCGGTGGAGGTGGTCGCCGACGACGCGTTCATCGACGTGCTGGCGGCCGGATTCGACGCCGGCGTCCGCTATGACGAGCGGCTTGAGAAGGACATGATCGCCATACCGCTGTCGGGACCGCAGCGCTTCGTCGTGGTCGCCTCGCCCGCCTATTTCGCCGCCCACGGGCGACCCGTTCATCCTCGCGACGTGCTCGACCACGCCTGCATTCGCCACCGCTTCGCCAGCGGCTCGTCCTATGCCTGGGAGTTCGAGAAGGATGGCGAGGTGGTCCGCATCAACCCCACCGCCCGGCTGACCTCGACCAATATCGACCTGGAACTGGCGGCCTGCGAGGCTGGCGTCGGCCTGATGGCCACCTTCGAGGACTTTGTCGCCGAAGCTCTGGCCGCGAGTCGCCTGGAAACGGTGCTCGACGACTGGCTGCCGCCGTTCTCCGGTCCCTACCTCTACTACGCCAGCCGCCGCCATATGCCCGCGCCTCTGCGCGCCTTCGTGGATTTCGTGAAGGCGGAGCGATCAGCTTATGGTTAATACAGTTTGAACTAAACAAAACTCCACTTAAAGTCGTCTAGCGATTCGTGAAGGTTGCGGCCAGCGCCGCGGTGAGTTGTTGGAGTAGCGATGGCGGTTGTCAGCTCCGATCCGTCGGCCCTGTCCAGCCTGGCGCCGAGCCGGATCGCCGCCCTCAGTGGCGCGACGATCGCCGCCGCCCCGCCCTCGGAGTTCGCCAGGCTCACCTCGCAGCAGGTCGCGGCGATCAGCGCGACGGCTATCGCCGCCCTGACTCCCGAACAGTTCGCCCGGTTCGGCGCCAGCCAGCTGGCGGGCCTCACGGCCTCACAACTGCCTCGACTGCCCGCGGTCGCCTTCAGCAGCACCCAGCTGATGGTGCTGAACCAGGCGCAGGTGTCGTCGCTGTCGCGCACGCAGATCCAGGCGCTGAGCGCCGAGGCGCTAGACGGGCTGCGCATGACCCAGATCGCGGTCCTCAGCGCGACGAACTTCTCCGCCCTGAGCACGACCCAGGTCCAGAGCCTATCGCCGGTTCAGCTACGCGCACTGAGCGCGGCTCAACTGCGCGGCCTTTCGGCCGCCGACATGGCGGAATTCACCGTGGATCAGGTCGCAAGCCTGACCCCCGCTCAACTTGGCATGCTCGGCCCAACCCAGGTCGTGAGTCTCTCGAGCAGCCAGATCGGAGCCCTGACGCCGACCCAGTTCGCGGGTCTTTCGGCGTCGACCTTGCGGGCCCTCCCGCCCGAGACCATCGCCCTCACCTCGGCGAGCCAGTGGTCCGCGGCCACGCCCGGCCAGCTTTCGTCCCTGACCTCGACCCAGCTGAACGCGCTGGGTGATCGCAAGGCCGTCCTCAGTCCGACCCAGATCCGCGCCCTTTCGGCGACGGAGCTTGGCCGCGCCAGCCCGGCGTTCCTGGCCGCCCTGACGCCAACTCAGCTGAAGGGCCTGAACGCCGGCCATGGCGCGGCGCTCTCCGTCACCGCGATCACCGGTCTCGACACCACTCAGCTGGCGGCGCTGGATCCCGCGGCGCTTGGCGGGTTGTCGCCAAGCGCCTTCTCGGCCCTGAACGCGACCCAGGTCGGCGCGCTTAGCGCCAGCCAAATCGCCCGCCTGCGCGGCGAACAGCTGAAGGCCTTGAACGGGGAGGACTTCAACGAGTTCACGCGCGCCCAGCTGAAGGCTTTCACGGTCAGTCAGATCCGCGACCTCCCCCCCAGCCGGCTGGCGGCCCTGACCGACGAGACCTTCGCGGCGTTCACGCCTTCCCAGCTCAAGGCGCTGACGCCGCTGCAGCTGAAGGCGCTGTCGCGCAGTGATCTCGCCGCCCTGTCGACGGAACAAGCCCAGGCGCTGACCGCGGTGCAGATCGCCGCGCTCTCGGGGACCCAGTTGGCCGCGCTGCGGCAGGCCGGGCCGCTTTCCCAAGGTCAGCTCTACGGCATCACCGCAACGCAGCTCCGCGCCTTCGCCCCGACCGACATCGGCAGCCTCAGCACCACGGAAATCCGAGGCCTCAACGGTCAGCAGATCAGCGGCCTGACATCGACCGCCGTCGCCGCCTTCACCCAGGAACAGGTGGACAGCCTAACCGGCAACCAGCTGCGCGGGCTGACGGCCACCCAGCTGAGCGGTCTCGACGACACCGACGTCGGGCAACTGCGTCCCACCCAGATCGCGCTGCTGGATGGAACCCAGATCGGCGCGATGGCCCCGCACCTGTCGACCGGGATCATCGGCGGCCTCACCGCGACGCAGGTCTCGAAGATGTCCGTGACCGCGCTGGACGCGCTCTCGTCGACGCAGATCGCCGCCTTCGGATCAACACAGCTGCGGGCCCTGACGGCGGATCAGATTGGCAAACTGCCGTCCGACATCCCCTCCGCGCTCAGCGTCACTCAGATCGCGTCGCTCACGGCGCAGCAGCTCGGCGCCCTGTCGCCGGACAATTTCGGCCGCCTGTCGCTCGACGGTTTGGCGCGGCTGGACGCAAACCAGTTGAGAGGTCTCACCGCGACCCAAGGCCGAAGGCTGACGTCCACCCAGCTCAGCGTTCTTAGCGGAACCCAGATCACCGCTCTGACCTCCAATGTGATCGGCGCGTTGACGGCCGATGTCGTGGGGGACCTTTCGGCCACGCAGTGGGCCAGCCTCAGCACCGTCCAAGCTCAGGGCCTCACCCAGACCCAGCTCGCGGGCCTTGGCGCCGATGACCTGCGAAAACTGTCGGCCACGCAGTGGACCGCGTTGCGATCGACCCAGATCGCGGGCCTCTCCGCCACGGCCGTCGCCGCTCTGGACGCCGACCGCCTGGCCCTGCTGACGCCGACCCAGCTAGCGGGTCTTTCGCCCAACGCCTTCTCGGCGCTCGACGCCTCTCGCGTCGCCGCCCTCTCGACCAGCCATATAGCGGCGCTGACGGCGACGCAGCTCCGCAGCCTTTCGCCGGAGGACATGGCCGAGTTCAGCACCACGCAGATCGGCGCGATCAATGCATCCCAGATAGCCGCCCTGCCTTCGACCGACGTGGCCGCGCTCAACGCGAGCCAAGTGGCGGCCCTCGGCGCCAACCAGATCCGCGCCATGGCGCCGTCGCAGATCTCGGCTCTGCGCCCAAGCCAACTGAGCGGCCTATCCAGCAGCCAATTGGCGGCCTTGAGCTCCGTTCAGCTGGGAGCGCTGGCGACCGACGCCCTGGCGGCTCTGACCGCGACGCAGGTCGGCGCCTTGACCTCCACCCAGGTGGCCGGTCTCAACGCCACACAAGCAGCGAACCTGACCGGCGAGCAGGTCGCGGGCCTGTCCAGCACGCAAGTGGGAGGCCTGAACGGAGGCTTCCTCGCCGCGCTGACCCCCACGGCCTTCTCGGCGCTCACGGCGACGCAGGTCGCGCGCCTGTCAACGACGCAACTTCAGAACCTGACCACGACCCAGGTCAGCGCGCTGTCGACCAGCGACTTCGCCGAGCTCTCGACGACACAGGTTGGCGGCCTCGCCCCTTCGCAGATCGGAGCGCTGTCGGTCACGAACCTCACCTCGCTTTCCACCACGGCGCTCGCCGGACTGTCGGCGAGCCAGTTTGGCGGCCTCACGAGCGCCCAGCTCGCCGCCCTGCCCGACAGCGCCGTGAAGACCCGCATCGGCCAACTAACTCCCAGCCAGATCGCGGGCGCCTCCGCCACCCTGATCGCCAGCCTGTCGACCACCGAGGTCGCGGCGCTCAGCGCCAGCCAGGTTGGCGCGCTCTCCGCCTCGGCCCTTGGGGCGCTGGGGACCAGCGGGCTGGCGAACCTCACCTCGACCCAGGTGACCGGGCTTTCCACGACGCAGATCGCAAGTCTCGACGCCAGCAGCTTTGGAAGCCTGTCGGAAACCCAGGTCGCCGCGCTGTCGGCCACGCAAGTCGGTGCGGTGCGCGGGGAAATCCTTTCGGCCTTGAACGCGACGCAGTTCGCCCGGCTGACGGCCAGTCAGGTGCGCGGCCTAACCTCCACCCAGATCGAGCAGTTCAGCGCCGCCGACATCGGCGAGATCACCGTCACCCAGATCGGCGGACTTAGCCCGCAGCAGATGGAGAGCTTCTCCGCGGCCGACATTTCCGCCCTGACGGCGACGCAGGTCGCCGCTCTGACGGCGGCGCAGATCTCGGCGCTGACGCCGGTGCAGGTGCGCGGCCTCAACCCGACCGACATGGCGGAGCTGAGCCGGACGCAGATCGCCGGTCTGACATCCAGCCAGATCGGCGCCCTGTCCATGAGCGCCATCGGCGCCATGTCGGAAGACCAGTTCAGCGGCCTCAGCGCAAATCAGGTGCGGGGCTTTACGGCCGAGCAATTGACCGCGTTTGGGGCGAGCGGGCTGGCGCGCTTCTCCGGCGCCCAATTGGGCGCGCTCACGACGACCCAGGTGGGCCAGTTGCCCGCCGCCTCGATCGAAGCTCTTGACGCCACGCAGGTCGGCCAGATCATGCCGAGCCAGATCCCGGGCTTCACGGCCGCCCAGATCGCCGCCTTCAAGCCCAGCCAGCTCAGCAGCCTGTCTCGGGCGCAGATCAACAAGCTGACCGCCGCCCAGCTCGACGCGATGGCGCCGGGCCAGTTGGAGGCGATCGGCCTTTAGGCGGCGTCTGGGTCGAGCACAACGAACCGGCGCGGCCAGTCAGCAAAAAGGCCCGGCGGTCTCCCGCCGGGCCTTCCTGCTTCAGCGTCCGAGGCGCGCTTAGTCCTTGGCGCGTTCGACGTACGAGCCGTCTTCCGTCAGGATCACCACCTTGGTGCCCGAGGTGATGTAAGGCGGGACCGTCGTCTTCACGCCGTTGCTGAGCACGGCGGGCTTATAGGACGAGCTGGCGGTCTGGCCCTTCACCGACGGTTCGGTGTCGACGATCTCGAGCACCACGGTGCGCGGCAGGTCGATGGCGATCGGCACGTCATTGTGGGTCGACAGGATGACGGTCATGCCCTCCTGCAGATAGGGCGCGGCGTCGCCGATCACTTCTTCAGTCGCCACGAGCTGGTCGTAGGTCTCCGGGTTCATGAAGTGGAAGCCCTCGCCGTCCTGATAGAGGAAGGTGTGGTTGCGGTCGTCGACGAAGGCGCGCTCGACCTGCTCGGTCGTGCGGTAGCGTTCCGAAACCTTCACGCCGTCCGAGATGCGGCGCATGTTCAGCTGGGTCACCGGGGTGCCCTTGCCGGGGTGGATGTTCTCGGCGCTCAGGACGACATAGAGCTTGCCGTCGAGATCGACGACGGAGCCTTTGCGGAGCGAGCTGGCTGCGACCTTCACGTAGTTACCGTCCTTGGTGGAAAGCGCGCGCGAGGCCGCGGGCGCGTTCGTGCTATTGATCCGTGAGCGCCCTCCTATAGCGAAAGGGCCAAAATCTCCAGTCTCTTCGGTTTACAGCCCTTGCCGCATTCTTCCTCGACCTGGTGGCGCACGGACGTCCACCACGACCGCCGCCCCTTCCTGCTGGCGCGCAACCGCATCACCAAGGCCTTTCGCGCCTGGTTCGAGACGCAAGGCTTCGAGGAGGTCGAGACGGCCGCCTTGCAGGTCTCGCCCGGCGCCGAGGCGCACCTGCACGCCTTCGCCACCGAAGCGCTAAACGCCGCCGGCGAGGGAACGCCGCTGTACCTGCACACTTCCCCCGAGTTCTCCTGCAAGAAGCTGCTGGCGGCGGGCGAGACGAACATCTTCAGCCTGGGCAAGGTGTGGCGCAACCGCGAGCGCGGGCCGCTGCACCATCCCGAGTTCACGATGCTGGAGTGGTACCGCGCCGAGGCGCCTTACGAGACGCTGATGGACGACTGCGCCGCCCTGGTCGCTCTGGCGGCCGAGACGGCGGGAACCCGTCGCTTCGCGTTCCGGGGCATGGCCTGCGACCCCTTCGCCGTTCCCGAGCGCCTCTCGGTGGCCGAGGCCTTTCGGCGCCACGCGGGCATCGATCTGCTGGCCAGTATCGCCTCAGACGGCGAAACAGACCGCCGCGCTTTGGCCGCCGGGGCGGCCGAGGCTGGCGTTCGCGTGGCGGAGGACGACACCTGGGCCGACATCTTCAGCCGGATCATCGTCGAAAAGGTCGAGCCGCGCCTGGGCGAAGGCCGTCCGACGATCCTTTGCGAATACCCCATCCCCGAGGCGGCCCTGGCGCGGCCCAAGGCTTCCGATCCGCGAGTCGCCGAGCGCTTCGAGCTCTATGCCTGCGGCGTAGAGCTGGCCAACGCCTTTGGCGAGCTCACCGACCCCGTGGAGCAGCGCCGCCGCTTTGTGCTGGAGATGGACGAGAAGGCCCGCGTCTATGGCGAGCGCCATCTCATCGATGAGGACTTCCTGGCCGCCCTGGCCCACATGCCCGAGGCGTCGGGCTCCGCCCTGGGCTTCGACCGCCTGGTCCTGTTGGCGACCGGCGCCCGGCGGATCGAGGACGTCCTCTGGACGCCCGTCCCAGGATAGACCGCGGAAATTTTCATCGCGCCTCTTGAGTCCCGCTCGATTTCAACCAAACTCTTAGCTGCGGGCCGGGCCCCTCTGACGTTTCGACGCTTCGCGTCGGGCGTGATGTCGGACCGCATCGAGTGCGCTCGATGCTGGGTCCTGGAGGCCGCTTACCCCCTCTGAGCCCCATCGCCCGGCATCGGCGCACTCTCCCAACAGAGGAGAGCGACGACATGCCCCTGATGAACGCCCAGCAGCTTCGCGCGGAGATCGCGCGGCTGACCATGGCCATGCGTGAGGAAAGCGCGCGGCCCAATCCGGACAAGGCCAAGATCCAGATCTGGAGCCTGCGACGGCAAAGCCTCCAGGAACGTCTATGGACGATCGAACTGAACGCCGCCACCGCGCGGTGGGCCTGAGATCATGGCCAAGGCCGTCAATGATAACGACAACGAGGAAACGCTCATGAACAACGCCCTGCGCAAGGCGCTCGCGCCGACCGACGTCTGGACGCCGCGCCAGCTGGAGCAGCTCGACGCCGTGGTGGCGGCCTGCGCCCTGATCGCCCACGCCGATGGCGACGTCTCGACCGAGGAACGGGGGCGTATGCTGGACCGCATCCGCGGCCAGGCGGGGCTGATCCCGTTCGGCGTCGATGACGTGCTCGAAGCCTTCGAGGCCCTGGACGCCCGGTTCGAGACGCGCCCGGAGGAAGCTCGGGCGGAAGCGGAGATGATGATCCGACAGCTCAAGGGGCGGGCGGAGGCCATGGAGGTCGCCGCCGCAGCGGTGGCGGTGTCGATCGCAGACGGCGGCCTTGAGGCCGAGGAGCGCCAGGTCATCCTCGACATCTGCGCGTGGCTCGGCGTCGCGCCAGCCCAGTTCGACCTGTCGCACTAGACCCATAAGCGGCCGTCAGGCTTGACCCGGCGCAGCCGCCCGGGTCCTCCTTTGGTCGAATTCGATTAAGGGACAAGGCCATGGCTCGCTTGAAAGCGCACGTCGAACGGCACGCGGTGTCGCGGATCGGCTGGCTGCGCGCCGCCGTCCTGGGCGCGAACGACGGCATCGTGTCGACGGCGGCGCTCGTCGTCGGGGTCGCGGCGGCGGAGACCACGCGCGGCGCGGTCCTGCTGGCCGCCGGCGCCGGCCTGGTCGCCGGCGCGATGTCGATGGCGGCGGGCGAATATGTCTCGGTCAGCTCTCAGGCCGACAGCGAGGCGGCCGACCTCGCGCGTGAACGCCAGGAACTGGCGACGCAGCCCGAGGAGGAGCTGGACGAGATGACGGCGATCTACGTCGCCCGAGGCCTGACGCCCGACCTGGCCCGCCAGGTCGCGGTGCAGCTCAACGCCGGCGACGCCTTGGCCGCCCACGCGCGCGACGAGTTGGGCATTTCCGAACATCTGGCGGCTCGCCCCGTGCAGGCGGCCCTGACTTCCGCGGCGACCTTCGCCGTCGGAGCGGCGATGCCGCTCGCGGTGACGGCAGTAGCGCCACTCCCGATCATGATCCCCGTCGTGACGGCCGCCACCCTGCTCGCCCTCGCGGCGCTGGGCTGGCTGGGAGCCCGCACAGGCGGAGCGCCGCCGCTGAAGTCGGTAATCCGCGTGACGTTCTGGGGCCTGCTGGCCCTCGCCGCCACCGCCCTGATCGGCAAGGTGTTCGGCGCCGTCGTCTAGACGGGAAGCGGCCGCGGCTTGCGGTGCTCGTCGATGGCCACGAAGGTGAAGACGCCCTCAGTCACCTTGTGCGCCTGCTCCCCGTCCCGGCGACGACGCCACGCCTCGACGGCGACCTTGAGAGAGGTGCGGCCCGTGTGGATCACCTTGGCGAACAGACTGACCTCGTCGCCGACGAAGACCGGGCTGATGAAGGTCATGCCGTCGATGGCGATGGTGGCGCAGCGGCCCGCGGCGCGGTGGAAGGCGATCGAGGCCGCGGCCAAGTCCATCTGGGACAGCAGCCAACCGCCGAAGATGTCGCCTTCGGGATTGGTGTCGGACGGCATGGCGATGGCGCGCAGCACCGGCGCCTCATGTGGCCACTCGGCCTTCTCCCAGGCCTTGGCGAGGGTCTCGGCCCGTTGGCTCGGCGGGACGCTGTCGTCCACGGCTTAGTGGCCGCCGGCGCCTTCGTAGACGCCTGGCGCGAGTTGCTCGTCCTCGTCGCCCTCGGCCGTCGCCGCGACGAAACGACGATCGCAGTAGGGGCAGTCGACGAAGCCGGCCGCGCCCATCTCAAGCCAGACGCGCGGATGGCCCAGGGCCCCGCCGACGCCATCGCAGGCGATGCGGTGCGAGCGGACCATGATCGTCTCCGGCGCGGGACCGGCGATCGCCGCCGGGTCCATGGCGGTCGGAACGGTCGCGTTGGCGGTCGCAGTCTTGGCCTTGGCCATCTTGGGAGTCCTCGAATTCGGATCGCGGCCTTGGCGTCGCCGCGAACGAGGCATACCTATGCGACGCCGAAAGGCGCCGTCAATCGACCCGCGCCTCCGGGGGCCCTTCTCGCGGCGTTTCCGGCCTCGCCGTTTGCATTCTGGACGATCCATGGACCTGCCCGCCTACGCCATCGAAGCCGAAGGCCTCTACAAGACCTACGCCGCCACCAAGACCTCGCCCGAGAAGCGGGCGCTGAACGGCATCGACCTGAAGGTCCCGCGCGGCTCGATCTTCGGCCTCCTGGGCCCCAATGGCGCGGGCAAGTCGACCTTCATCAACATCCTGGCCGGCCTGGTGCGCAAAAGCTCGGGCACGGTGCGGATCTGGGGCCGCGACATCGACCAGCGCCCGCGTGACGCCCGCGCGGCCATTGGCGTCGTGCCCCAGGAGCTAGCCGCCGACGTCTTCTTCACCCCGCGCGAGTCGCTGGAGGTTCAGGCGGGCTTCTACGGCGTGCCCAAACGCGAGCGCCGGACGGACGAGTTGCTGAACGCCCTGGGTCTCGGCGACAAGGCCGGCGCCTATGTTCGCCAGCTGTCGGGCGGCATGAAGCGACGCCTGATGGTCGCCAAGGCCATGGTCCACCAGCCGCCCGTCCTGATCCTCGACGAGCCCACCGCCGGGGTCGACGTCGAGCTGCGCCGCCAGCTCTGGCAGTACGTAACCGGCTTGAACGAGCTGGGCGTCACGATCGTGCTGACCACCCACTACCTGGAAGAAGCCCAGGAGCTCTGCGACCAGATCGCCATCATCAATCGCGGCGAGGTGGTGGCCTGCGAACCCACAGGGACCCTGCTGCGCCGGATGGACAGCCGCAACGTCGTGGTCACGCCGGAGCAGCCCGTGACGGCGGCGCCGGCCTTGGCGGGCTTCGACACCAAGCTGCGCGCAGGCGGCGCGTTCTCGGTCAGCTACCGCACCGGCCAGTCCAGCGTCGAGCAGGTTCTGGCCGCGGTCCGCGCCAGCGGGTTGCTGATCAAGGACATCGCCACCGAGGATCCGGACCTCGAGGATGTCTTCGTCGCCCTGACCTATGGCGATCCGAACGCGGCCGACCCGACCAAGGACTAGTCAGCTCGTCCCACGCCCAGTCAGCGGCGACAAACGCGCTTGCCAGGCTCGCCGCAGCGCGCCAGCTTCGCCGCGATTTGCGCTTGAGGGGTATGGCGATGCGGCTCTTGGGACTTGTAGTGGCGCTGTGCCTGGGCTTCTCGAGCCTGGCCCAGGCGCGAGAAGCCAAACCCATCCCCGTCAAGGTCGTGGTGCTGACGACCTTCGAGATCGGCGAGGTGACCGGCGACCGGCCCGGCGAGTTTCAGCCGTGGGTCGAGGGCCTGCCGCTGAAGGAGACCATCCCCGTCCCCGGCCTGCGCCATGCGGCCCGCTGGTCGCCCGAGACCGGCGTGCTGGGCGTGATGACCGACATGCGCGCGCGGGCGCGGGAAAGCGTCGCCGCCCTGATCCTCTCCAAGCAGTTCGACTTCTCCAAGACCTACTGGATCGTGGCGGGCATCGGCGGCGTCGACCCCAAGGTGGCGTCGATCGGCAGCGCCGCCTGGGCGCGCTATGTCGTGGACGCCGATCCGATCTATGAGGTCGATGATCGCGAAATCCCGGCTGACTGGCCCTACGGGCTCTATTCGCTGGAAACCGACAAACCCAATGTGAAAGGCTCCGCGGAAGGTTCGTCGGGCATGGTCTGGGCGCTGAACTGGCGGCTCGTCGATTGGGCCTATGGCCTGACCGCGAAAACGCCGATCCCCGACAACCCGGCCTTGGCGGGTCTGCGCGCGCCCTACGCCAGCGACGTCAACGCGACCAAGCCGCCTTTCGTCCTGAAGGGCGAAGCGCTAGGCGCCACCCGGTTCTGGCATGGCGCGCGCCGCACCCAATGGGCCGAGGACTGGGTCCGCCTTTGGACCGACGGCGCGGGGACCTTCACGATGTCCGACTGCGAGGACCAGGGCATCACGGACGTGCTCGACCTCTATGCGAAGGCCGGCAAGGTCGACTTCTCGCGCGTCCTGGTGCTGCGGACGGCCAGCAACTACTCGCGCGCGCCGGCGGGCGCTCCGGAGTTTCCGCGCGCCTTCCACGGCGAGGGCGCGCAGGCCGCGTTCGACTCGGCCTACCGTGTGGGCTCGGTCGTGGTGCGCGAGCTGACAAGCCACTGGGATCGCTACGAGACCAATACGCCCAGCGCGGCGTCCATTGGGGGGACGGTGAAATGATCGAGCGGATGTTCAAGCTGTCAGCGCAAGGGACCTCGGTGCGCACCGAGGTGCTGGCCGGCTTCACCACCTTCCTGACCATGGCCTACATCGTGATCGTCAATCCGACGATCCTGGGGCAGGCGGGCATGCCGGTCGCGGCGGTCGCGGCGGCCACCTGCCTCGCCGCCGGCTTCGGCAGCATCCTGATGGGCCTGATCGCGAACTACCCGATCGCACTGGCGCCCGGCATGGGTCTCAACGCCTATTTCACCTTCACCGTGGTCAAGGGCATGGGCCTGCCCTGGGAGACGGCGCTGGGCTGCGTCTTCCTGTCCGGCGTGGCCTTCCTGGTTCTCACCGTCGCGGGCATTCGCCAGTTGATCGTCGGCGCCATTCCGCGCCCGCTGTTCTCGGCCGTCGCCGCGGGCGTCGGCCTGTTCATCGCCTTCATCGGCCTCAAGGAAGCCGGCATCATCGTCGCCGATCCGGCCACGACCGTGGCGCTCGGCGACCTCACCAAGCCTAACGCCGCCCTCGCCATCTTGGGCCTCCTCGTCATGGGCGGGCTGATGGTCTGGCGGGTGAAGGGCGCGATCTTGATCGGCATCCTGGTCGCCGCCGTCGCGGGCTGGGCCCTGGGCCTCGCCAAGATTGTTCCCGGCGAGTACGGCTTGGCGGCTCTGACGGCCACGGCCTTCAAGCTCGACGTCCCCGCGGCGCTGCACCTGAACAGCGGCATGGGCATGGCGCTGGCCGAGGTGATCTTCGTCTTCCTGTTCGTCGACCTGTTCGACAATGTCGGGACCCTGGTCGCCGTGACCAAGAAGGCTGGCCTCGTCCAGCCCGACGGAACGATCCCGCGCCTCAACCGCATCCTGACCGCCGACTCGATCGCGACCATCGGCGGCTCCCTGGCCGGGACCTCGACCGTGGTCAGCTATATCGAAAGCGCCTCGGGTGTCGCCGCCGGCGGCCGCACCGGCCTCACCGCGATCGTCGTCGGCCTGCTCTTCCTGGTCACCCTGTTCTTTGCCCCCTGGGTCCAGGCCATTCCGGCGGCCGCCACGGCGCCGGCCCTGATCATCGTCGGCTCGATGATGGTCGGCGCGCTGGCCGACGTGGACTGGGACGACCCCGGCGTCGCCATCCCGGCGTTCCTGACCGTGATCGCCATCCCGCTGACCTTTTCGATCGCCAACGGCCTGGCCTTCGGCATCACGGCCTACGCAGGCCTCAAGCTCGTGCGCGGCCAGGCCAAGGCGAGCGACTGGCTGCTGTTCGTGCTGGCGGCCCTGTTCGTCGCCCGCTTCATCTACATGGGGGCGGCGTAAGCCGCTCCCCGCAAGACCGTTTGCGCCCTGGCCGCCTTTCGGCTAAGACCCGCTTCCCGCAAGGGATGCACCCGTAGCTCAGCTGGATAGAGCGTTGCCCTCCGAAGGCAAAGGTCACACGTTCGAATCGTGTCGGGTGCGCCATTTCGGTTCAAAGGCACGAACGCCTAGCACCGCCGCCTCTACGCCAGAGGCGGCGGTTAGGGTTCGGAGCAGCTCGCTCCGCAGCCCACGGATGCGGACCTCCTTCCGGCTTACAACTTCAACCCGCTGCGCCACGGCGCGAACCTGATCGCGGGCGAACGTGCCGTCGCCATGCCGCAACTTCTTTTTGAGAGCGGCTGCGAAGGCGCGCAGGCTCTCCGGCGTGATCGCCGGGCCGATCTTCACGATGTGGGCCAAGGCGCGCTCGGAATCACCCTTGGCCTGGTCGCGAGTCGCGGTCAGCTCGGCAATACGATCCTTGAGCGATGGATCACTCACGTCGATGACGCCGTTCTCGATCGCGTCGTAAAGGCGCTTGAGCTTCGCTTCTGCCTCGGTCGCGCGCCGTTCAAGGTCGGCGACATGCTCGCGGCGCTGGTTCACCCACTCGTCGCGGCGTGCGAGGATCTGATCCATCAGAGCTTCGAGCCGCGCCGGATCGAGGAGCCGCGCTTCCAGATGATCGACCACGGCCTCATTGAGCCGATCCATCGGCACGGTGATGCCGGGACAGCCGGTCGCACCCTGCCGCGCCTTCGTCGAGCAGGTGTAATAGCGATATTCCCGACCGACGCTGCTGGTGCCCGTGCGCAGCGTCATCGCACCGCCGCAGCACGCGCAGAAGCAGATGCCGGTGAGCAGCGTCGGGCCGCCCACCGCCATCGGCGGCATCATCTTCGGGCTGCGCGCCTTGAGCGAACGCTGGACGGCCTCGAACTCGGCTTCCGAGACGATCGCCGGCACTTCCATGACGGCGTGCTCGCTCTCCGGCTTGGGCGTCTTCGTCTTGTGGTCGCGGGTGTTGAAGCGGTGCTGGCCGATATAGGTCGTGCGGGTGAGCACCTGATGCACTGCGCCCAAGCCCCAGCGCCCGCCATCGCGGGTGCGAATATTGTTCTCGTTGAGCCAGGTGGCGATCGACTTGAGACCCATCGGTCCCCGATTATCGACGCCGTTGAGCGCCATCCTGTAGATGCGCCGCACCGTCTCGGCCTGGATCGGGTCAATTTCGAGCTTCTTCTTGATTTTCGCGCCGCGCTCGCCGGCCGCGATCACGCGATAGCCGATCGGCGCGCGTGCGCCATTCCAGAAGCCTTGCCGGGCATTCTCCTTCATCGCCCGCAACGTGTGCTTACCGTTCTCCTTCGACTGATATTCGTCGAACAGCGTCATGATCTGGCGCATCATCACGCTCATCGGATCGTCACCCAAATCCTGCGTGATGGAGATCAGCCGAACGCCGTTCTTCGCCAGCTTCCTGACGTAGAACTCGAACTGGAACTGATCGCGAAAGAAGCGCGAGAAGCTGTGAACGAGAATGACGTTGAACGTCGGTGGCTTGACCATCGCCGCGTCGATCATCGCTTGGAAGGCAGGCCGGCGATCATCGGTCGCGGTGTTGCCCGGCTCGACGAACTCGGCCGCGACCTCCCAGCCGCGCGACAGGCAATAGCCTTCGATCTGGCGGCGCTGATCGGGAATGGACAGGTCGCTATCAGCCTGCCGGCCGGTTGAAACGCGCAGGTAAAGGGCGGCGCGAGCGGTCGCAACGACTGGCGCCTCATCCTCGTGTCGTTGCAGGGCGGCGCTGGTCATGACGCTTTACTCCTCACTTCACGGCAGCGGCCCGAACAGCTTGTCCAGCTCCTGCCGCATGTGGCCTTCGATCGCGCGCAACTCGGCGTCGCCGATCGGAACTTGCTCCGGCCAATCGTCGGTAACGACGATCGGCCCTCCATCGTCGCGCGGCCGGCGCGAAGCCCGACGCGGTGCGACGCGGTTGGTGTAGTCGTGCAGGTCATCCGGGCTTTCGGCCCAGCGGCGAGGCGTGCGGCGGCGGAGCTTGCGAGGAAGGGCCATCGCGGCAGGCTGCCGCGCGACCGCATCCCACGCAAAGCCTCTTGCGCGGCGAAGCGCAGATAGGGGCGCGCGGCGGCGGGCGTCATGCTTCGCCCCACGGATCGACGATTGTGATCCCGCATTCGGCAAAGTCGCGCACACTACGAGTCGCCAGCCGCGCGCCGCGCGAGCGCACGATCGCCGCGATTTGCGCGTCAATCTGGCTGATCGGCTTGCCGCCCTGTTTCCGCCCGGCGGCGATCTCGGGATATGCAAGAGCGGCCTCGGCATCGAACGGCAGCACGCGCCCAGCCAGATCGACCTCGAACATCGGACGCGCAGCCGTCAGCAGATCATCGCGGCGGCGTCCCTCGGGCAGCAGCGCCAAGCCATAGAAGATTTCCGCCTGCGTCAGCGTCGTTGTGAACACGCCCGCCATCGGCTGATCGGCGATCCACGCCATGACTTGCGGGTCAGGCTCGCGTCGCATCAGCTCGGAGATGACGTTGGTGTCGAGGACAATCATTCGCCGAAGTCCACTGCTGGCCGGATGGCCTCGCGCGGAACGTCAGGCAAATCGACGCCGCCCAGCTCGCCGAAGCGCTCGTTGATGGCCTGTCCCAGATTGCGAGGGCGTGGGATTTCGGTCGAGAGCGCCGAGCGCAAGATGTCGCGGGCTTCGTCTTCCATCGAGCGGCCGTGCATCGCAGCGCGCAGCCGCAGGCGATTTTTGATTGCATCGTCGATGTTTCGGATCGTCATGACCGCCATATGCGTCTCCATAAGTCATTGACTGCATATTAGTCGATGAGGCCGAAAAAAGCAAGGGAAGGGTTGGCGCCTCCCTGCGGGACCGCCGCTCTATCTCCGCTGCCCTCCGACCGAGCCTCGTTCCGGGTCTCGTCCCTGCCGGGTGACGATCAGCATGGCGGTGCGGCGCTGACGCGCCGGGCGGAACGCGGATTCAAGCGAGCGCACTCTGCGGCTTCTGGCGAAGCCGACAGGGGTCGCGCGTTGTTTTGCCGCGTGGCACGCTTGCTCTGCACGGAGGGCGCGGCGACGGCTGGCCCCCAGGTCCGCGCGCACGCCGCCGCGCCGGCCGGTCGCCGCAAGGGTGCGATGTTGGTAGCGCCGCGCGGCGGCGCAGTTGCGGGGCTCCGCCCGATCGGTGGACCCGCTCACGGGTCCGGCTTCTTTACCGCTTCGGAGATCGGGCCAGGGCTTCGCCGGCCCGATCGCGTTTGGTCGTTGCTCACTCCGTTTATGGGGTGGGCGACGCTTCCCTTTAGGCCCGCCGCGCCGGGCCGCAACGCGCGTGCCGCGCTTACCTCCTCTGCGTTCCGGCCCTTCGGGTGCTGTCCGGCTCCGCCGGCGGGCCTGCCGGTCCGCTTCTTCGCCGCCCACCCCATTCCGGGGTGAGTGTGGTTTTAAGGAGAAGTGTGAT
The DNA here is from genome assembly GCF_937900395.1 of uncultured Caulobacter sp. Lineage (GTDB taxonomy): Bacteria > Pseudomonadota > Alphaproteobacteria > Caulobacterales > Caulobacteraceae > Caulobacter. The sequence goes on along the minus strand of NZ_CALCDX010000143.1, from coordinate 4,356 downwards.
GAACGCTGTGACCGAAACCGCAGCCGCCGAGCCTGTGTCTGGCGTGGAAATCTTCCTGCCGCTCGCCAAGCTTAAGAAGTCCCCGCGCAATGCCCGCAAGGTGCCGCATGGGGAAGCCGCAATCGAGGCGCTGGCCGCTTCGATCCAGCACAAGGGGCTGATCCAGAACCTTGTCGTGGAGCCGGAGACCAAGGAGGACGGGACGCCGACCGGCTATTATCTCGTCACCGCTGGCGAGGGGCGCAGGCTGGCGATGCTGTTGCGCGCCAAGCGCAAGCAGATCAAGAAATCGGAAGCCGTGCGCTGCTGGCTCGATACCGCCAACGATCCGTCGGAGATCAGCCTGGACGAGAATGTCACCCGGACCCCGATGCACCCCGCAGACCAGTTCGATCGGTTCCGCGAGCTTGCGGATGGCAAGGGTTGGGGCGCGGAAGAGATCGGCGCGCGGTTCGGCGTGTCGGCTTCCGTCGTGAAGCAGCGGCTTCGCCTTGGCGCTGTCTCTCCCAAGTTGTTGCAGGTCTATCGCGAGGACGGGCTGACCTTGGATCAATTGATGGCCTTCGCCATCACCGAGGACCATGCCCGGCAGGAGCAGGTGTTCGCCAACCTGCATCATAATCGCGAGCCGTGGATCATCCGGCGCGACATGACCGCGAGCAACGTTCCTGCCGATGATCGCCGCGCGGTGTTCGTCGGGGCCGACGCCTATGTCGAGGCGGGCGGCAACATCATCCGCGACCTGTTCAGCGAGGACCGGGGCGGGTTCTTCGAGGATGCGGGTTTGCTCGACATGCTTGCCGTCGAGAAGCTGCGGGAGGTGGCCGAGCAGGTGCAGGCGGAGGGCTGGAAATGGACCGAGGCGCATATCGACTATCCCCACGCCCACGGGATGCGGCGCTTCTATCCGCAGGCCGTTCCCCTGTCCGACGAGGACGAGGTGCGGCTGGACGCCCTGTCCATCGAGCATGACGAGCTTGCCGAGGGCTATTCATCCTATGACGAGATGCCCGAGGATGTGGCGGCTAAGTTGCAGGCGGTGTCCGACGAGATCGACGCGATTTCGGAGAAGCGTTCCGCCTACGACGCCAACGTAATCGCGCATGGCGGCGCGTTCGTCGTGCTTCACCATGACGGTTCGGTCAGGATCGAGCGCGGTTTCGTCAGGGCCGAGGATGTGGCGCTGGCTGACCCGCAACCGGAGCCGGAAACCGACGCGACCGACCCGCAGGCCGGGGAGGACGAGCAGACCGAGGACGGCGACGAGGACGTTCAGGAGATCGAGGATGAGGACGAGGAACCCGGCAAGCCGATTTCCGACAGCCTCACCCGCGACCTGTCCGCCTACCGGACGCTGGCGCTTCGCGTGGCGCTGGACGAGCGGCCCGATATGGCGCTGATCGCGCTTACCCACACGCTGACCGCGCAACTGTTCTACAGCTACGCCGAGGCGGGTTGCCTTGAGGTCCGTCCGACCGTGACCCCCTTGGGGAGCCATGCGGACGGGATCGAGGACACGCCCTTGGCGGCGCGGGCGAGCGAGGCGCGCGAGGCATGGGCCGAGCGGATGCCGCGTGACGTGGCGGACCTGTGGGGCTTCATCGTCGCGCTGGACGACGAGAAGCGGCTGGCGCTGCTGGCCCATTGCGCGGCCCGCACCGTCAACGCCCTGCGCCTGCCGTGGGACCGCAAGCCCCGGACGCTGCAAACCGCCGACCGGCTGGCTACTGCGCTGGCGCTGGACGTGGCGAAGGACTGGACGCCGACCGTGGACAGCTATCTTGGCCGCGTCACCAAGGCGCATATCGTGGAGGCCGTCACCGAAGGCGTATCGGAGGACGCCGCCCGCCGTATCGCGGACATGAAGAAGCCGGATATGGCGCAGGCCGCCGAGCAGCTTCTGGCCGGGACCGGCTGGCTTCCCGCCGTGCTGCGGACGCCGGAAGCTGAGGCGGAGCAGCCCGCAACGGTCGAGGCCGAGGACGCGGAAGCCGAGCAGCAGCCCGCCGAAGCCGAAGCGACCGCGCCGCAGGACGCGGACGAGGAAGACGCCTACGCCGTCGCCGCTGAATAGCGGTATTGGGCCGGGGCCGCGCACGCGGTCCCGGCCTTCCTCAGAACGGCCCAAAAAATCGCGGCCGCGCCCCTGATCGGGCGCGGCCGCTTGGCGTCGTCAGCTTGGCGCTTCCAAATTTGGCAGAGGGCGCGCGCGTGGGGGCTTGCTCAGAAGGCGTTGCGCGATTCCGCTTCGACAGGTGTTCACCGCTGCCATGGGCGGGGTCGACGTTGGCGATAAGCCCGCACCCGCGCGGTCGGTTCTTCCACCGTGCGCTGACATGCCGAGCGGTCCATCTTGGGCGGCGCGTTGCCGGATTGCCGCATCATATCAGTGCGACAGAGTTCGGGCGCTGAGAGCGGACTCGGTTCGAACTGGTCCTGCCGGATTTGCCGCATGGGTTCGGTCGTTCGGAGCCGCCATAGCTTTCCATCCCGCATCGGCGCGACCGCACGGCCTCTCGATTGGCTTGATCTAACCGGGGCCAGCTTCGCCTTGCTCGGCCTGGCGCAACGCCGCCGCGTGGCTTTTTTCCGCCGCCTTCGGCTTTGCATCGCGAAACAAAAAAGCCGCGCGTCGCCATCCTCCGCTGCGCTCCGGCCGCAAGCGGTGCGCGTCCGATCATCCCCGCTTCACCGATCGCCATCGAGGCCGCGGCAGTCGCGGTCCGAAAGCGAAAGGAACTTCGACATGGCGATCATCGGCACCTTCACCCAGGCGGACAACGGCACCTTCACCGGCACCATCACCACCGCCACCCTCAAGCTCAAGGCGACCCTCCGCCCCATCGACATCGAAGGCGACAAGGCGCCCAACTACCGGCTCCTGGTCGGGACGGTCGAGTGCGGCGCAGGTTGGAAGAAGACCAGCCGCCAAGAACGTGACTACATCTCGGTCAAGTTCGACGATCCGACCTTCCCGGCGCCGATCTACGCCACCCTGTCCGAGACCGACACGGCCGGCGAATACGCCCTGATCTGGTCGCGCTGACAAGCAACGCCGCCCCGCTCTTCGGAGCGGGGCGCTTCCGAGTTGTTTGCGAATATGATAGCGATGAGGAATTGTCTTGCGACCACGAACGGGTCGCAAGGATGATTAGAAGTTATTGAGTTTCGCTCTCCGGCACCATCACCTCTCGACAGGAGTACACTGACCGGCATCTGCTTGACGGCAAGATCGAAGTAGAAGGAGGCTTCTAATACCTATACGCCGCTTCAAAGGGGAGATGCTATGGATGGGCTAGCGAGGAAGTTCGGCATTGTGGCCGGAGCGATAGCGCTTGGCATGGTGCTGGCGCTGATCGGTCATATTCCCAAGAACATCATCTTCCTCGCTAACCTGCGTCATTGGCCAGAAGTGCCTTGGCTGATCCTTCCGACTGGCATCTACCTATGGGCTTATTGGCGCTATCTCGGCGGTAGTTGGGGACCAAGGTCAACCGCAGAATTCCGACGCCGCTCAATGCGAGCACAGCCGCTGCCGCCGCGTCTTTGGTACTGGTCGATGATCGCGGGCGTGCTCGGCATTATCGCACTCATCTTGGTGCTGCGCGTCGCAAATCGCGTGGTCATGCTGCCGGAGCAGGAGTTTTTCGATGTTTCGCAAGCCTCCACCACGACGGTCTTCGCGATCATCGTGATTGGCGCCATCGTCGCTGGCATAGTGGAGGAGAGTGCGTTCAGGGGCTATATGCAGGGGCCGATCGAGGAAGCATTTGGCATAATACCTGCGGTGCTTGTCACGGGGATTATGTTCGCGGTGGCGCACCTTGGCCTGACGCCGGTCCTCGTGCCCTATTATGTTGCCGTCGCCGCCCTGTACGGAACAATCGCTTGGCTTACCCGCTCCATCCTACCCACGATTGTGCTGCATACTGGCGGTAACATCTTCTCCAGCACCTATTTATGGCTCACTGGTCATGCTGAATGGCAGCGCGCCAAAGGCCACGAGAAGCTAATATGGCAAACCGGGACCGACGGCGAATTCTGGTTGGCGGTGGCTTTCAGTTTAGTGGGCCTAGCCTCTGCATTGTGGGCTTACGCAAGATTGGCGCATGAGTCACGGTTGCTCATCGAGCCGTGCTTGATCGATAAAGACTCATCGAATCAAGTATCGTAGTCGGTTCGCGCCCAAGCAAATGCAATGATGTATTGCGGTTTGCGCGCGTGATGCTCATCAGAGCACCTTCCAATGCCACAGCAGAGCAACGGACTTAACTTGTAGCTCCGTAAAACGGAGCGGTGCTTAGTCCGTATGTCCTTCCTGCCGGCGCTGAGCCGTCCGGGTCGTGGTGCTGCATT
>NZ_CALCDX010000142.1 GCF_937900395.1 uncultured Caulobacter sp. | reverse complement strand
CATGCCGGCCGACGGGTGCGGCAGCAGGATCGAGCGGGCGTGCAGCTGCAGCTTCAGGCCTTCCGACAGCGGCGCGGACTTCTCATCGCCATACTTGGGATCGCCCAGGATGGGGTGACCCATCGCCTTCATGTGCGCGCGAAGCTGGTGGGTGCGGCCCGTGTGCGGACGCAGCGCCATCCAGGTGACGCGCGGCCCGGCGCGGCTGATGGTGACGAATTCCGTCTCGGCCGGTTGGGCGTCCGGATCCTTCGGCTGGGCGGGCACGACCAGTTCGCGATCGCCCACCCCGCGCTTGGCCAGGTGCAGCTCCATCACCCCCTCGGTCGGGTGCGGATTGCCGGCGACGATGGCCCAATAGGTTTTCTGCGCCTTGCGCTTGGCGAAGGCGCCCGACAGACGCGCGGCGGCGCTGGGCGTCTTGCCCAGCAGCAGCACGCCAGAGGTGTCGCGGTCCAGACGATGGACCAGGCGCGGGCGATCGACGCCCTCGCCCCAGGCGCTGAGCAGCTTGTCGATGTGCTTGGTCGTCTTGGTGCCGCCCTGGACGGCGAGGCCCGCGGGCTTGTTCAGCGCCAGCACCTCCTCGTCCTCGTACAGCACCAGCGACTTGGCGTAGGCGACATCGCGCGCCGACAGCTTGCCCTTGTCGGCGGGATCGGGCGCGTCGGGCAGCGGCGGGACGCGGATCTGACTGCCGGCGGCCAGCTTGGTGTCGGCCTTGGCGCGCGAGCCGTCGACCCGGACCTGACCCGAGCGGAACAGCTTGTTGAGCTGGATGTGATTCAGGTGCGGCCAGCGCCGCTTGAACCAGCGATCCAGGCGCACCCCGTCCTCGCCGGCGTCGACATACAGGGTGCGGACTTCCTTGGTGGTGCTCATGCGAAGATCCTGCGGGCGATCAGAAGGCCCGCGAACAGGGCCGCCACGGACAGAAGCACGCTGGCGGCGGAATAGGAAAAGGCCTGCAGATAGGCGCGCTTCTGAATCATCAGCGCGGTTTCCAGCGAGAAGGACGAGAAGGTGGTGAAGCCTCCCATGACGCCGACGCCCAGCAGTATGCGCCACGGCTCGCTGGACGTCGCGCCGCGATGCGCCAGCCAAGACGCCAGGCACCCCATCAGGAAACCGCCGGCGATATTAACGGTGAAGGTTCCGTACGGCCAGCCGGAACCCATCACCCGTAAAGCGCCAACGCCGACAAGATAACGCGCCACCGAGCCGACGGCCCCGCCGGCGGCCACGAGAAGCAGTTTGTTCATGAAAGTCTTATGCTCCGGGCCGGCCCTAACGCCAAGCTCTCAAGATGGTTCCCTTGATTCTACGCGATTTCTTTTTCGGTAAACAACTTTGGAAACCCTATTTGATCACCACTCGTTAAACGCGCGGACGGCAACTTGTCGCGGTATTTCTAGAAGCGCAGAGCCATGTCCCGCCCACAACAATCCTCCGACGCGACCGAACGCGTGGCCCTTCCTGGGCCGGTGCTTCAGCGCCTCGCCGGCACGGATCTAGTCGCGCGCGGCTCGGTCAATGTCATTAGCGTCAAGACCATCCGCATGTGGGCCGGCGACTGGTGGGCTCAGAAGCGGGCCGACGTCTGGACCTATGTCGAGCGCAAGCTTGCCGAGCACCTGGACCGCAACGACCTGCGCGCCCGGATCTCGGAGAGCGAGTTCCTGATCGCCACCAACCACGAGCATGGCCTGGCCGCCCAGGCGACCAGCGTGCGCATCCTCGAGGACGTGCTGACCCATTTGCTGGGTTCGGCCGATCCGGCCGATCTCGGCATCCGCTCGGTGGTCAGCGTCGAGGGCGGCCAGGCCGTCTGCAAGCGCATCGATCCGACCGTCATCCTGGCGGCCCGCGCGCGCCGCGACTCTGAGCGTTCTCCCGTCCGCATCGCGGTCGATCCGGCCGACGAGGCTCGCCGCACGCCGGTGGCCTTCACCACCGCGGCCGGCGCCGCGCTTCGCGTCGACTTCACGCTGGAGCATGTGGTCAACCTGCGCCGCAACATCACCACGGCCGTGCGGATCGAACCGATGGTCACGCACCTGGCGAGCGGTCGCCAAGCCTCTGCCCGCGCCCTGACCAAGCTGTCGGACCGCGACGTCGCCTTCATCGACGAGTCGACCTTGAAGTACGCGGCCGTCTTCGCGCGCTCGGCTCAAGGCCCGCATACGCCCGAACTGATCCTGCCCGCGTCGTTCCGCACGTTGGGCACTCAGCGCGGCCGCGACCTGCTGACCGGCACGGCCGGCCTCTCGCTGGGCCTGCTGCGCGGCGGCGTCATGATCGAACTGGTCGACATCACCCGCGGCACCCCCGCCGGTCGTCTGCTGGAGGTCGTCGGCCTGCTGCGCGCCCTGACCCGCGGCGTGATCGCTCGCGTGCCTCCGGATCGTGAAGCGCTGCGCGTTCTACGCGACGCTCGCCTGGCGGGCCTGGCGCTGGACGCCTCGGACCTGACCGGGGAAGCCGCCAAGATCGCGATGGACATCATGGCTTTCGGCCGCGACGCCCGCGGGCTGGCGGCCACCACGATCCTGCAAGGCCTGCCGGCAGAAGGCTTCTTCGCGGCGGCCGAGACCGCTGGCCTGAGCCACGCGTCGCTGCGCGCCACCTATCCGCTGGGCAAGCAGGCCGCAGCCTAGACCACTTAGACGCGGCCGCGTCCGTACCCGATCGTCTTCACGATCTCCCGCGCGTCGTAAGCGTCGCGGTCGCGCGGCGTCGGGCCCTTGCCGAACACCACCTCGATCGACTGGGCGAAGGACGGCCCCGGACCGAGATTGAAGCTCGTCCCCAGGCCAAGTCCGACGCTGGTATGGCGGCCAAAGCTGGCCGAACCGCCGCCGACCGACATGCGAGGACCGCGGTCGTAGCCAGACGCCGAAGTCGAACGGTCCGCGATCCGGAACCAGTCATAGCCGTCGCGCAGCGCCAATTCGGCGGCCCGCAGCAGGGCGTAGTCGGCGATCTGAGCCTCCTTCGCTCCCGGCCCGCCCTGGAAGGTGACGCGATAGCGGCCGGCCTCCAGGCGATATTCGGAATAGCCGACATCGTTGGGCGCGCCGGACTGGGCGCGATAGACGGTTGGCGTGCTGGCGCAGGCGGCCAGCACCAGTCCCGACAGGACGGCGGCGACGAGGGGTTTGACGATCTTCATGGCGAGCCTCTTCAGACCTGTTCAACGGCGTCCGACGCCGGCTGTTCCGGAATCGGCAGGTCCAACGCTTCAAGCATCGCGACGAAATCCGACGGAAGCGGGGCCATGATCTTGCGCTCTCCGCCCAGCGGGTGCGGAAAGGTCAGCCTGGCGGCATGCAGCATCAGGCGCGGCACGGCCACGCCGCCCAGCATCAGCGCGCCGCCGTAACGGCTGTCGCCCGCCAGCGGTCGGCCGATCGAGGCCATGTGGACGCGCAATTGATGCATGCGGCCGGTGTCAGGCGAGAGCTCGACCAAGGCGGCGGTGGCGTTGGCGGCGAGGGTGCGATAGCGGCTGCGGGCGGTCTCGGCCTCCGGGTGGTCCGGCGCGCAGACGCGCATATAGGCCTCGCGACCGATCGACTCGCGCCGCAGCGGACTGTCGATCATGCCGCCCTTGGGTTCCGGAGCGCCTGGCGCGACGATGGCCAGGTAGCTCTTGCGGAACCGCTTGGCCATCATGGCCTCACCCAGGAAAGCCGCGCCCGGCTTGGTCTTGGCCGTCAGGATCACGCCCGAGGTGTCGCGGTCCAGGCGGTGGATCAGCCGCGGCCGCGCCTTGCCCGGCTTGGCGAACGCCCAGAGCAGGTCATCCAGCGTGTGAGCCTTGATGCGCCCGCCCTGGCTGGACAGGCCCGCCGGCTTGTTCAGCACGATGATCGCCTCGTCCTCGTACAGAACCCACGACTGCGCCGCCGCGATCTCCTCGGGCGTCAGGGTAATGGGACAATCGACGGCCTTGGGCTTGGCGACGCCGGGCGGGCGGCGGAATTTCGGACTGCTCATTTGCCGTCCTTACGCACCTTGCCCCAGGCTTCCAAGCGCTCTCGCACCTTGGCCTCGGCGCCGACGGGCTTGGGCTCATAGAAGCGCCGGCGCTCCATGCCGTCCGGGAAGTAGTTCTGGCCCGA
>NZ_CALCDX010000141.1 GCF_937900395.1 uncultured Caulobacter sp. | reverse complement strand
TCGCCGACGCGCCGCCGGCGGCCACGCCGTCCGAGCAGGTGACGGCCCTGCCGCGCGGCTATGACGGCCCCGCCGGGGTTCCCGGCCTTGGGCCGCCGCTCCCGGGCGACCTGGGCCGGCCGATGCTGAGCGCCCAGCGCCAGGGCAAGGACACCGACTGGCCCAAGACCGGCGAGCCGGCTTCGTCTCCGGTCGCGATTGACGGGAGACCGCCGCCGCCGGCGACTGATGCGGATTTGGAAAGACTGGCGCGGGCCGCCGCCCGTCGCACAGCACGCCAGAGCGGCCTGTTCGTGGCCGAGGTCGCCCGGAGCCGCGGGGAGATCCGGCCGGCGACAACGCCGGAGGCCGAGATTGCGCAGGCCGATCCGAGGATCACCAGCGTCGAGCGGCTACAGGCCCCGGCCTCGCCCTATGTCCTGCAGGCCGGTTCGGTGATCCCCGCCGCCCTGGTCACCGGGCTGCGCTCGGACGCGCCGGGCCTGGCCATCGCCCAGGTCACCCAGGACGTGCATGACAGTCTGGGCGGCGGGGTGCTGTTGATCCCGGCCGGTTCCCGGCTGGTGGGCGAGTATGACGCCCAGATTCAGGGCGGCCAGAGCCGGCTGCGGGTGGCCTGGACGCGGTTGATCCTGCCGTCCGGACGCTCCATCGTCCTGGACAAGCTGCCGGCCGCCGACGCCCAAGGCATGGCCGGCTTGCAGGACGGCGTCGACCGCCACGGCGGCGATGTGCTGGCGGCCGCAGGGCTCTCCACGCTCCTGGCTGTCGGGGCGGAAGCCGGTGGCGACGGCGATGAGAACGACTTGGTCCGCGCCCTGCGCCGGGGGGGCTCCAACGTGGCCAGCCAGGTCGGCCAGCAGATCGTCGGCAAGAGCCTGGATCTGGCGCCGACCCTGACCGTCCGGCCTGGCGCGCCGTTGCGGGTCCTGCTGACCCGGGATCTCGTGCTTGAGCCCTATCGGGAAAGGACCCTCCCATGACCAAGTTGAAGCTCGGGCCGCTGGAGGACGAGACGCCGGTGAAGCTGACGCTGGATCTGCCGGCCGCCATCCATCGCGACCTTGTCGCCTACGCCCAGGCCCATGCGGCCGAGACCGGCGGCAAGCCCGCCGAGCCGGCGCGGCTGGTCGCGCCGATGCTGGCGCGATTCATGGCCACGGACCGGGCCTTTGTCCGGGGGCGCAAGCCGCGTGGCGGTTAGGGCGGGGCGTCGACCCAGATGGCCAACAAGGCCAGGACAGGGCGCAAGAGGCCAGTTGGCGGTCGAAGACCGTCAACCGGCCATGATTTGGGTGATGCTGTTTATCTTGTGGGCCAGCGCGATGTCGCGCGATGACACGCCATCGGCGTCATGGGTCGTCAGCCAGACATCCAGCACATTGTAGACGTTGGTCCATTCAGGATGGTGATCGGCCTTCTCGGCCTTGAGCCCGATCTGGACCATCGCGCCGAGCGCCTGGCCGAAGTCCTTGAACTTGAGTTGGCGATAGATCGCCTTGCGGTCGGCCACGTAGCGCCATTGCGGGAGATGGCGCAGGGCCTCGTCCAGACGCTCGGTAGGGAGAGCTTCGATCATGGCGCCCTCACGCGGCATTGGTGACGGGGATCAAGGCGCCGCTGATTGCTCGCGCCTGCGGTCCGGTCAGGAAGCGCAGGACATCGGCGATCGCCGCGGGGCTCGTCCAGGTCGTCGGATCGGCGTCTGGCATGTCCCGGCGGTTTCGAGGCGTATCGATGATCGACGGCAAGATGGCGTTCACCCGAACGCCGCGGGGCTTCAGTTCGACGGCCAGGGCCTCGGTGAGCCTGGCCACGCCGGCCTTCGCCGCGCCGTAGGGACCAAATCCCGCGCCGGCGGGCTGGGCCGAATGCGCGCCCACCAAAACGATGGCGCCCTTGTCGGCGAGGTGCGGGAGCGCGGCTTGAAGCGTGGCGACCGCCGACTCTACATTGGCCGAAAACAAGCCACGCCAATCTTCTAGCAGGGCGTCGGCCACTGGGAGCCACCTGAAACCGCCGACCAGGTGAACGACGGCGTCGAACCCGCCCAGGTGAGCGGCGGCGCGTCCGATCACCTTCCGGGCGTTGGCCGCGTCGGTCAAATCGCCGGCCGCTAAGCGGCCGGCCTCGAGGTCGTCTTGTGACAGGCCGCCGTGCAGAGCCGCAACCTTGTCGCCAGCCGCGCGGAAGGCGTCGGCGACAACCGTTCCCAGGGCGCCGTCCGCGCCGGTGAGCAAGATGCGCATGGATGGGTTTTCCTTGAAGTCCTAGTCGGTGGCGGTCCGACCCTTGACCAAGGCCGGGGACCGCGGTGTACGGGCGCCCCGGCGCAGGGGCCGGTCAAGCAGGCCTGACCGATGAATCCACCGGCGTCGCGCCCAGCTCGTCGCGAAAGGCATCCGCTCCGGGTCGATCTTGTCGGGGCGCGGGCTGCGCCCAGAGCGGCCGATCAGCGAGAGTTGGACGCTGACGCCTGAGGCCTCAGTGTCCACGAACAGGGACGGGAAGGTCATAAGGCTTTGCGGGACTTGGCGTAGGCTTGGCTGCCGCGGGTAATCACGCGGTCTTCAGGCAGGATGACGTCGGTAGATAGGTCGGGAGCGGTCTCGAGCTTGGCGTAAAGCGGCGCGAAATCCGTCTCCAGGGTTTGCCGCAGCAGGTCCTCGTAGCTGTCGATGACGAAGTAGGTCTGCTGATAGTCGTCGAT
>NZ_CALCDX010000140.1 GCF_937900395.1 uncultured Caulobacter sp. | reverse complement strand
CCCGGCCGCGGGCGACGTGCACGTACGCGTGCCGCCCGCGGGCCAGCGGCAGGCTCGCCTGCTGCCCCGTGCCGAGCAGCCCCGCGTGGACCGCCACGTCCGCGTGGATCGTCAGGCTGCCCGCGCGCCCGTCCTGCGACGCGACCAGCCGCAGCGCCCCCTCGCGCTCCTCGCGGGCGAACGTCTTCTGCTCGTAGCCCGGCCGGATCCCGCGCCGCTCCGGCAGGATCCAGATCTGCAGGAAGTGCACGGGGTCGGTCTGCGACGCGTTGAACTCGCTGTGCGACACCCCGGTGCCGGCGCTCATGCGCTGGACATCACCCGGGCGGATGACCGAGCCGGTGCAGATTCTCGAGATCCTGACCGAAACCCTGCGGCTGCGGCGGGATTCGGGGTCGCGGTGATGTCTTCCTGGCTCATGCGGATGGCTCTCCGGTAAGGCGGGCGGCCGTGCGTGACGGCCGGTTTCGGCAGCAAAGGACGCCCGCACGCGCCGCCGCAGGACGGCGATGGTGCCGCGCCCGCAATGCCGGTACCCGCCACACACGAATCCGGAAGTACCGCAACGATGCTGGGGAGGTAGAGCCCAACGGCCGCGACGGTGCCGAGGGCAACCTTGGTCAGGATTGTGTGCACGATGTCAACTCCTACTGAACCGGCGACCACGTCGCGGTTGCCTGCCAAACCGGGAAGCTGCTGGACGTCGGCCGCGAATCCGCGCATGTTCCACTGAACACGATGTCCTGTGCGATCCCGACGGCGAAGGCCGTCGCCAGTGCCAGCCGTGGCAGCATGCCCTCACCCCCGATCGCCACCGCGGTACCCCCGCGGCTCGATGCCGACGCTAATGACGCATCGGGTGGGCCAATAGGGACCTTCGGTCCCGATTTCGGCGATCCCCCGGATAGCGTGGAGGGATGACGGGGTGGCGATCGATGTTCGCCGCGGGGTTGGCGGCCGCGGCGGTCTCCGTCGCCCCGGCCGGCGCCGCTCCGGGCGGCATGCCCGGCGGCATGGGTGATATGGACTTCTAATCTAGAAGTTCAGCACACCGCTGAAACGGATGAGGGCGGGGCCGAAAGGCTCCGCCCTCTTTCTATCCACCGGCTATCCACCGAAATTCTCTCGATCTGGGAGAACGCACGCATCCAAGCGCGGCCTTCGGCGTTAGGATGCCGCCTTGCTGGCATGGAGGCTGTGATGTCATTCGTGCGTGAGTATCCCGCCCCGCGTCGCAAACGCGCCCCGCGGACTTCCCTGAGTATCGTTGTCTTGGGCCTGTCGGCCTGGTTGGTGCTGGGCTTGGTGAGCCAGGCGGCGTTTCAGCTGATCGGCTGATCGCGCTGAAGGCCCTTACAGTTTCAGCCGGAACGCCCTAAGTCCCAGGGCATGTTCCGCCAGCGTCCCGACGCCGATCTGATCGTTCAAGGCTGGGTCATCGGCGTGATGGTCGAGGTTCCGGGCGAGCGCGCGCCGGTGCGCCACTACTTCGCCGTCGGCAAGGCCGATCGGGCGCAGGCCGAATGGACCGCCACCGATCTGGCCCAGACCGAGGGCGCGATCGCGTCGAGCCCCGTGGACGGCCACGAGCCGGTCGAGGCGATGCACGAGATCGTCGCCTATCGGATGCGGGACCTGGGCCTGAAGACCGGCGAAGCGCGCCGCCTCGGCGACAAGTATCCGCGTCGCTGGCTGTTCTGACGGCCTGACGCTCTCCCCCCCGAGCCAAATAACTCGCCTTCCTGGGCCTTGTGCCCAGGACCCATGTCAGCGGCAGGCTGTGATGTTGAGGATAGCGGCGGCTGATGGGCCGAGGTCGCCGATCGCCCGAAGAGCGACGGAATGATGGGTTCTGGGCACAAGGCCCAGGAAGGCGGATTTAAGTGTTGTCTTCGAAGTTGCCCCCATTTCCCCTATTGGCGCGGCCGCGCCTTTCCGGTCATCCTTCGCGCCAAACGGGCGTTCGAACGCCGCGCTAGGGGAAGAGCATGACCAGGATGAGACTGGCCGCCATGGGTTTGGCGGCGATCTTGACGATGGGCGCGTCGGCCTGCGCCCAGACAGCGCCCGCGCCGACCACGCCAAACGACTACGCCAAATCCGACAGCTGGCTATGCCTGCCCGGCCGCCAGGACGCCTGCGCCTCGGACCAGACGACGACCATCGTCGAGGCCGACGGCAAGACCTCGGTCGAGACCTTCAAGGCCGCGGCGGCGCCGGCCTATGACTGCTTCTACGTCTATCCCACCGTCTCGACCGACCCGGGCGGCAACAGCGACATGGTCATCGACCCGGCCGAGAAGCGCGTCGTCGACCAGCAGCTGGCGCGTTTCGCCTCCAAGTGCCGGGTGTTCGCGCCGATGTATCGCCAGGTGACGCTCGCGGCCCTGCGCGCGGCGATGCTGGGCGGGCGCTCCCCCGGCGACGCCGAGCTGGCCTATGGCGACGTGCGCGACGCCTGGCGCTGGTATCTCGCCAACGAGAACAAGGGTCGCGGCGTCGTCCTGATCGGCCACAGCCAAGGCTCGCGCATCCTGCTGAACCTGCTGAAGAGCGAGATCGACGGCCAGCCGGCCCAGAAGCAGATGATCTCGGCGCTCGTGCTCGGCATGAACACCCCGGTCGACGCGGCGGGCAAGTACGGTTCGATCCCACTGTGCGCGAAGGCCGACCAGGCTGGCTGCATCGTCACCTACGTCTCGTTCCGCGCGACCAGCCCGCCGCCGGCCAACAGCCGCTTTGGCAAGACCGACGCCGAGGGCCATCGGTCAGGGTGCGTGAACCCGGCCGCCCTGCTGGCGGGCAAGGACTCGACTGAAGACACGCCGCTGCACGCCTATCTCAGCAGCAAGGGTTTCGGCGCCGTCGAGGGCCAGGCGCCCAAGCCGTTCGCCAAGGGGCTGACGGTGACGACGCCGTTCGTCTCGATGCCCGGCCTGCTCTCGGCCCGCTGCGTCAGCGACGGCGACTTCACCTATCTGTCGATCAAGATCAACGCCGACCCCGCCGACCCGCGCGCCGACGACATCGGTGGCGACATCGCGGTGGGGCCCGTTGTCTTGAAGGACTGGGGCCTGCACCTGATCGACGTGAACCTGGCGATGGGGGATCTGGTGGCGCTGGTCGACCGGCAGGCGGCGGCTTACGGGGTCAAATAAGATGCTCCCCCGTGATACGGGGGAGCTGTCGCCCCCGGGTCGCGCGAAGCGCGCGCCCGAGGATAAACTCAGCGACTAAGGGGGCAAGCGCCGTCCAGGCAGAGTTCGCCCCCTCCGACCCTCTGGGCCACCTCCCCCGCAACGCGAGGGAGGAACTATCTCGGACTTACTTCGGTCCCGTGACGGCCTTGAATACCGTGGTCCCCAGCAGCAGCAGGATCACGAAGCCGACCAGGAACAGGAAGAACAGGATCTTGGCGACGCCGGCCGCCGCGCCGGCCACGCCGGTGAAGCCCAGGGCGCCAGCGATGATGGCGACGATGGCGAGGATGATGGCCCATTTGAGCATGACGATTTCCCTCCGTGAGCGCCGATTTGGCGCGTTCGGAAAATCAACGCGGCTTCACCGCGCGCCGTTCCTTGTTTTCGCCGCCCGACGCCGGTAACCCAGACGCCATGGCCTCCAAGCCCGAAAGCCCGACCGAACCCTTCAAGCGCGCGCTGGCCCACGCGGCCCGTTCGCTCGCCGAGACGCCTGACCTGGAGGTCGTGTTCTCGGGCGATGGCCCGCAGCTGCTCGGCAACCGGGCCGTCCTGCCGCATCCGCCGCGCGATCTGTCGGGCAAGGAGGCCGCGCGCATCCGGGGCCTGGCCGACCAGATGGCGCTACGCCTGGCTCACCACGATCCGGTCGCCCACGCCCGCGCCCGTCCGGCTTCGCCCGACGGCCAGGCCGCCTTCGAGGCGATCGAGCAGGCGCGGCTGGAGGCGATCGGCGCCAACGCCCTGGGCGGCGTCCGCGCCAACCTGACCGCCGCCCTCGAAACGCGCCTTGAAAAGCAGGGCCTGACCCGCGCGGTCGCCACCGACACCCAGTCCGCCCCCATGGCCGAGATCCTGGGCCTCCTGGTCCGCGAGCGCCTGACCGGCGACGCCCCGCCGGACGGCGCCAAGGCCCTGGTCGACATCCTGCGCGCCGACATCGAGGCCCGGGCCGGCAAGGACCTCGACCGCCTCGCCGCCGCCATCGACGACCAGGCCGCCTTCGCCCGCGTCAGCCGCGACATTCTGCGCGACCTCGACCTGGGCGAAGAGATGGCCGACGCCACCGACAGCGCCGACGAGGACGACGGCGACGAGGACGACTCCCCGACCGAAGGCGACGACAACGAGCAGGGCGAGGGCGAAGGCGAACAGCCGGAAGGCTCCTCCCCGCAGGAGAGCGAGTCTTCGGACCGCGAGTCCGAGGCCGGCGACGAGGAGATGGTCCAGTCCGACCAGGACGGCGAGGTCGAGGAGACCGACGAGGCGCCCGACATGGGCGACGGCGCCAAGCCCGCGCGTCCCGATCCCGGCCAGGCCCAGGGCGGCGAGCCGCTCTACAAGATCTTCACGACCGAGTTCGACGAGATCGTCCAGGCCGAGGACCTGTGCGACGCCGAGGAGCTGACCCGGCTGCGGGCCTATCTCGACCAGCAGCTCTCGGCGCTCTCCAGCGTCGTCTCGCGCCTGGCCAACAAGCTGCAGCGCCGCCTCTTGGCCCAGCAGAACCGCGCCTGGACCTTCGATCTCGAGGAAGGGATGCTGGACGTCGCCCGCCTGACGCGGGTGATCATTGACCCGACCGCGCCGCTGTCCTTCAAACAGGAGGAGGACCAGGAGTTCCGCGACACGGTCGTGACCCTGCTGATCGACAATTCCGGCTCGATGCGGGGGCGGCCGATCATGGTGGCGGCGATCTGCGCCGACATCCTGGCCCGCACCCTGGAGCGCTGCGGGGTCAAGACCGAGGTGCTGGGCTTCACGACCCGCGCCTGGAAGGGCGGCTCCAGCCGCGACGCCTGGATCAAGGCCGGCAAGCCGGCCGCGCCGGGCCGCCTGAACGATCTGCGCCACATCGTCTACAAGGCCGCCGACGCCCCCTGGCGGCGCGCCCGCAAGAACCTCGGCCTGATGATGCGCGAAGGTCTCCTGAAGGAGAACATCGACGGCGAGGCCCTGATGTGGGCGCACCAGCGCCTGGTCGGCCGGCCCGAAGCTCGCCGCATTCTGATGGTGATCTCCGACGGCGCGCCGGTGGACGACAGCACCCTGAGCGTGAATTCGGGTCACTATCTGGAGCGCCACTTGCGCCAGGTCATTGCCGAGATCGAGGGCAAGAGCCCCGTCGAGCTGATCGCCATCGGCATCGGCCACGACGTCACGCGCTACTACCGCCGCGCCGTCACCATCGTCGACGTCGAGCAGCTGGGCGGTGTGCTGGTCGAGCAGCTGGCGGCCCTGTTCGAAGAAGAGCCGCGCCAGATCGCCCGGACGCGCGGCCTGCTCGCGCCGCTGCCCGTCGTCACGCCCCAGGCGGCCAAGCCGGCCAGGACGCCGGCGTGAGGGCTCGACTGGCGCTGAGCTTGGCCCTGGCCGGCGGCGTGCTCGCCGGCTGCGCCGAGCACGCCGCGCCGCCGCCCATCATTCCCGCCGCGCCGGTCAAGGCCGGCCCCGAGATCACCGTCGTCGCCACGCCCATTCCGATGGACGCGGCCGACCCCGCCAAGGTCACGGCGGAAGGCGGCTTCACCTATGCCGGCGGCCTGGTGCTGACCAGTTCCGACACCACGCGCCTGCATGGCCTGTCGGATCTGCGCATCGGCGCGGGCGACGTACTGACGGCGATCAGCGACGAGGGCGACGTCTTCGAGGCCAAGATCCAGCTGGACGCGGCCGGACGCCTGGCTGGCCTCACCGCCGGCAAGCTGTTCCCGCTGAAAGGCCTCGACGGCCAGCCGCTGCAGGGCAAGCGCAACGCCGACGCCGAGGGCCTGGCGGTCATGCCCAATGGCGACCGCCTGGTCAGCTTCGAGGGCGATCACCGCATCTGGCTGTACCCGGCGCAGGCCGACGGCGGCTGGGGAACGCCGCGCCTTGCCCCCAAGCCTTCCACGATCCTCCCGGATAACGAAGGCATGGAAGCCCTGTCGGCCTATCCGGCCGCCGGCCCCGACGCCTATCTGGTCGGCGGCGAGGAGGGCGAGGTGTGGCTGTGCCGCCTGTCGGCCGACTGCAAGTCGCTGCCGCCGCAGTCGGGACCGGACTTCACCTGGGGCCTGACCGCCTTCGCGCCCTTCCAGGGGACCGCCGTCGCCACCCTGCATCGGGGCTATGACCCGATCCGCGGCTGGCGATCGATCGTCCGCTTCATCTCGGACCCGACCCTGCCGGCCGCGCGCCAACGCACCGCCGCCTCGCTGCACATCGACGGCGCCATGCCGCGCGACAATTTCGAGGGCTTGGCTCTCTCGTCCTCTCCGTCGGGCGCGATCCGGATCTATGTGATCTCGGATGACGGCGCGGTCAGCGCCAGGCAGCGCACCCTGCTGCTGGCCTTCGACTGGACGCCGCCCCCGCCACCGCCGCCCGCCCCAGCCAAGCCGCCGAGGAAGCCTGGTCGCAAGCGGTAGCTCTTCGCAGCGCACACCTTAACGAGAATTAGCCAAGTCACTGAATTCGTTTCGTTGGCAACGATATGGTACCGCTAACATTTTTTCGGCGAATCGGTGTTTTCGCACTTGCAGCGGACAACGTTGTCAGTCATTCCTAGCTTGACGGTCGATGAGGCGAGAACCCACGGGCCGTCAGAGGAACGCGCCGGGAGGCGGTTGAACCCAACCTCCTTTCCGGGACTATCAACATGATCCGTCTGCTCATTATCGCCGTCAGCGCCCTGATGGCCACCACCGCCGCCACCTCGGCCAGCGCCGGCGAAATCACCGTCAAGGTGCGCGGCCGTCCGACCGCCGAGGTCCACGCCGAAATCATCCAGGCCGCCAAGCAGCTGTGCCAGGAAGACCTCGCCGGCAACCCCGCCGCCAGCGATCTGGCCCCTTACTGCGTCCGCGAGATCACCCGCGACGCCGTGGTTCGCACCAACAGCCCTGAGCTGGCCGCTTTCAACAAGGCTCAGGGCCGCTCGGTCTACGCGATGCGCGTCGCCATCCGCTAAGACGATCAAGGACCCGCGGGAGGACGTGCTCGCGGGTCCGCTCCACGCTCGAAGACAGGCTTGCGACGGGCCCGACCCAATTTAGGGTGCATCGCAACATTATCGTTGATCACCCAACAGAACGTCGCTATATCGGCACGGACGGATCCAACGAGCGGAAGACCTCGGCGACCGTCAGAGGAACGCGTCTGGAGGTGGTTGCGCACAACCCCCTTTCGGAACATCGACATGATCCGCTCCATCGTTCTGGCCGCTACGGTCATCGCTCTGGCCGCCGCCGCTCCGGCCTCGGCCGCCGAAATGCGCGTGAAGGTCGCCGGCAAGTCGGCCGCCGAAGTCCGCGCTGAAATCGTCAAGGCGGCCTCGACCGTCTGCTGGCAGGACATCCGCGGCGAAGCCCTCGCCGGCTACATGTACCCGGCCTGCATCCGCGCCTCGGTCAACGACGCCGTCGCGAAGATCAACAACCCGGCTCTCAGCGCCTACAACACGGCCAACCCGGCCTCGGGCGCGGTTGTCTCGCGCTAAGGCGCCACAAGCTTAGTACCGCGTACCAGTACAGCGTTCCGAGTACCCGCGTAACAGTACCAAGCGTCACAAACCCGCCGCGGCCCAAGCCGCGGCGGGTTTTGTTTTGGGGGAGGGCCCCGCGGCTCCCGGCTCTTAAAAAATGGGCGCGCCTCGCCGCGAAAGCCCGTTGACGCCGTCAGACGGCATGCTGCTGTCCCGACAAGGTCTGGTTGAGTCGGGATGAGCGAACCCTCCATCTTCTTTTCAGAGGTCAATAAGCGCCAAGGCGTCTTCCACCGGCGCACGTTCCTGCTTGGCGGCCTGACGGGCGCCGGCTTGCTGGCTCTGGGCGGTCGACTGGCGCAGCTGCAGCTGATCGAAGCCCGGCGCTACCAGAAGCTCTCGGCCGGCAATCAGTTCAACTACCGCCTGGCGCCGCCGCCGCGCGGCCTGATTCTGGACCGGAACGGCGTTTCGCTCGCATCCAACCGGCCAAACTTCCGGTTGCTGGTCACCAATGACAAGGACCAGGACGCGGATGCGCTCATCAAAGACTTGCAGAAGCTGGCACCGATCGACGAGGCCCGTCGCGCCCGCGTGCTGAAGGAGCTGGCCCGCGCTCCCAGGAAGGCGCCGGTCGTGGTGATGGAGGATCTCTCCTGGGAGGAGTTCTCGCGCATCAACATCCGCGCCCCGGAGTTGCCCAACGTTACCGCCGACATGGGAGAGGTGCGGGTCTATCCGTTCGGCGGCGCCTTCGCCCACGTGATCGGCTACGTCGCCAAGGCTTCCGACCGCGATCTGAAAGCCGCCGAGGGCGACAATACGCAGGACCAGAACCTGTTGCACAATCCTGGCTTCCGGATCGGCAAGCAGGGCGTGGAGAAGGCCTTCGACCGAGAGCTGCGCGGCTTAGCCGGGGCCACCAAGGCCGAGGTCGATGCGCAAGGACGGGTCGTGCGGCTGGATCCCGAGGGCGACATCCCCGCGACGCCCGGCAAGGAAATCCGTCTCACCCTGGACGCCGACATCCAGAACCGCGCGCTGGAGGTGATGGGCGAGGAAAGCGGCGCGATCGTCATGGTCGACTGCCAGACGGGCGACCTGCTGTGCATGGCCTCCGCCCCCAGTTTCGACGCCAACCGTCTGGTCAAGGGACTCTCGGGACCAGAGTACAAGGCTCTGGCCTCGTATGAGCGCAAGCCTCTGCTGGACAAGACCATGACCGGCGTCTACCCGCCGGGCTCAACGTTCAAACCAACCGTGGCGCTGGCGGCGTTGAGCGCGGGCGTCGATCCGAGCGAGCGCGTCGTCTGCACGGGGGGCTGGGCCTTCGGCGGGCGCATCTGGCACTGCCACAAGAAGGGCGGCCACGGCGTGCAGAACATGCACGACGCCATCAAGAACTCCTGCGACGTCTATTTCTATCAGACCGCCCTGCGGATCGGCCCCGATCCGATCCACTTCACGGCGACGGCGCTAGGCTTCGGCCAGACCTTCGACCTCGGGATTCCGGGGCAGCGCAAGGGCCTAGTCGGCTCCCGCGACTGGAAGAAGAAGACCTTCAAGCGCGACCCGATCTGGCATCCCGGCGACTCGGTGCCCTACGGGATCGGCCAGGGCTATATCAACGTCAACGCCCTGCAGTTGGCGGTGATGTGCGCGCGGCTGGCCAATGGCAAACAGGCGCTGAACCCGCGCCTCGTTAAGTCGATCGGCGGCGTCGACCAGCCGCACGGCGACGCCGTGGCCGACCTTCCCTTCCCCGCCGAGCATCTGGCCATCGTGCGCGCCGGCATGGCCGCCGTAGCCAACGACCCAACCGGCGGCGCCTATGCGCAGAGCCAGTTGGGGCTGGGCGATGTGCTGATGGCGGGCAAGACAGGCACCGCCCAGGTGCGGCAGTATTCGCAGACCGGGTCGCGCAGCAATCAGGGCGTGCCCTGGCGGCTGAAGGACCACAACCTGTTCATCGCCTTCGCGCCCTATGACAACCCGCGCTACGCGATGTCGGTGCTGGTCGAGCATGGCGGCCTGTTCGGCTCCAGCGCGGCGGCGCCGCGGGCCCGCGAGGTCATGCGCGTGGCGCTGTTGAAGGATCCCGAGATCCGCGCCCGTATCGAACGCCCGATGCCGCTTCCTGCGACCGAGCTCGAGCCAGCCGACGCGGCGGATGCGCCGACGCCAGCCCCGACGGAAAGCGCCGCGTTGGCAGGCTAGCCGCCCACAACGAAAAACCCGCCGAGCTTGCGCTCGGCGGGTCTTCGAATTCTTCAGCCTTTGAAGGGCCGATCAGCCTTAGGCAGCCTGAGCGGCGGCCTTGGCCTTGGCCTTCACCTGGGCCTTGATCTTCAGGGCGCGCGGCGACAGCTGCTCGTCCTTGGCGCCCAGCAGGAACACGTCCAGGCCGCCCTTGAAGTCCAGGGTGCGCAGGGCCGCGTTGCTGATGCGCAGCTTGAAGCTCTGGCCCAGCGACTCCGACTGGAGCGTGGCGGGCGACAGGGCCGGCAGGAAGCGGCGCTTGGTCTTGATGTTCGAGTGGCTCACATTGTGGCCGACCATCGGACCGATACCGGTAAGTTCGCAACGGCGCGACATGGTGGTTACCTTGGCTTGGGCGAAGCCCCGCTCTCTTGAGAAGAGCCTGGCCCGCTAAGATATGAATTCGGGCACGCGATCCGGACGAGCTGGCCGCGCGAGAGCGGGCGATATAGGCGAAGGCCGCCCCTTGAGTCAAGGCTGGTCTGGCCTTCCTCTTCGCGCCCGCGAAGGAACCCGCCGCCCCCAAGGGCCGCTCTATGATCGCCTTCAAGCACGGTTCATCTGGCTCTCTATATATGGGGCCGCATGAAGGAGACCCGTCGTATGCGTTCGACCGCCCTCGCCGCTTCCGTTCTCGCCCTGGCGGCCGCCCTGCCGCTGGCCGCGTCCAGCCAGGCCCGCCAAGCCTCCGCCCCGGCGCCGAAGACGATTCTCCCCGGGCACTGGGAGTACGACTACCGGGTCGGCCCGATCCCAGCTGGCAGCGAGAGCAAGTGCCTGAAGCCCGCCGACGTCGAGCAGTTCTCCCGCGGGATCTGCACCCGCAAGTACCGCTGCGACTACACGACCAACGTCGTCTCCAACGGCAAGATCAAGCTGAAGGGCACCTGGACCGACAAGAAGGACCGCGTGGCCCCCGTCACCGCCGACGGCTCGTACACGCCCGAGAGCTTCACCCTGAACATTCACATGAAGACCATCAACGGCATTCCGCTGGCCGGGGTGATGACCGCCAAGCGCGTCTCGGCCGAATGCCCGGCCGAACAAGCGGCGAAGTAGCCGCCAAGGCAAAGCTTCCGTTTGTGGTTAACGCGAATTGAGATACAATAGATTGTAGGGAACAAACACTGAATCGGTGAACGTCGCCGATTCGGTCATGATTCGTTTCGCCCCTGTTCGTCGAAGGGTTAGCCGGCGTTAAGGGTCCCTGTGGCGAGCCCCCTCCCCCAACGCACCCGCCTTCGCCAGGCCTTGCGCCTAGGGCCCGGCGTTCAGCCCGCAATAAGGTATGATGGGCGCACGCCCACACGAACGGATCATCGGTCCATAGGCTGAACTAAGCCGCGCCATGGGTCCTCGCCACAAGGGCGAGGAAGGCGGTGACCTTAGGAACGTATGAGCCTCACCCGCCCCGCGGCGGCGCCACCGAGAACTCCAGGTCGAACAGCGTCGGCGCCTGGTCGGTCTTGGCCTTCTCCAGCGTCAGCAGCCGGGCCTTGGTCACCGAACCGCCAGGGGCCGAAAAGCCGCCCATGCCTCCGGACGCCGCCAACACCCGGTGGCAGGGCACGACGATCGGCCAGGGGTTCTCGCCCAGAGCCTTGCCCACGGCCCGCGCGGCGCCCGGCTCGCCCATGGCCTTGGCGACCTCGCCGTAGGTCGAGGTCTCGCCCGGCGCGATGGCTCGGGCGATCTCGTAGACCCGCAGGTTGAAGGCGGACTGGCCCTGCAGGTCCAGCGGCACGTCGGTCAGGTCGTCGCGACCGCCCGACAACAGATCGCGGATGCGCTCGATCACCGCCTCGACCTCGGGCGGGGGATCGGATTCCACCGCCTCCGGGAAGCGCCGCCGCAGCCGTGACCAGGCCGCGCCGGGCGTGCTCTCGGGCAACTGCAAGCCGATCAGGCCGCTAGGCCCCCAAGCGAGGCCGCAGCGCCCGATACTGGTGTCGAAAAGGGCGAAACCCTGGGTCGGCATGTGGAAAAAATAGCAGGCCTGTTGCCGCTGGCGAAGAACCGCCCTTACGATTTCCGAAACTTGCCGCCGGAGATCGCCCTTGCGCCGCCTCGCTCTCGCCGCCCTGCTCGCTTTCACGTCGCTTTCGACGGCGGGAGCCGGCGACATCCTGATCCATGGCGGCCCGATCCATACCGGCGTCGACGCCGCGCCGACCGCCCAGGCGGTGCTGATCCGCGACGACAGGATCCTGTTCGTGGGCGACCTCGCCGCCGCCAAGGCCAAGGCGGCGAAAGGCGCTCGAGACATCGACCTGAAGGGGGCGGCCGCCTATCCGGGCTTCGTCGACGCCCACGCTCACCTGACCGGCATCGGCCTGCGCGAACTGACGCTCAATCTCGACCAGGTGAAGTCGGTGGCCGAACTGGTCGCCGCCGTGAAGGCCTACGCCGCCGCCCACCCCGAGGGCGCGATTTACGGACGCGGCTGGATCGAGACCCACTGGCCCGAGAAGCGCTTCCCCAACAAGGCCGATCTCGACGCCGCCGCGCCGGGACGGATCGTGGTGCTGGGCCGCTCGGACGGCCACGCCAGCGTCGCCTCCACCGCCGCCCTCGCCAAGGCCGGGATCAACGCCGCGACGCCTGCCCCGGCCGGCGGCCAGATCCTGAAAGGTCCTGACGGCCAGCCCAACGGCATGCTGATCGACCACGCCCAGAGCCTGGTGAAGGATGTGATCCCGCCGCCGAGCCTGACCTTGAAGCGCGAGGCGCTGGAGAAGGCCGGTCAGCTCTATGCCTCGCGCGGCTGGACCGGGCTGGCCAACATGAGCGTGGAGACCGAGGACCACGCCTTGCTCACCGCCTTGGCCGGAGAAGGGCGCTTCGGCTTGCGGGTGGACAACTACATGGACCCGAGCGCGGCGGGGCTCGTCTTGAGCTTTGGCCCGTTCGAGGACAAGACCGGCCTGATCCGCGTACGCGGGATCAAGCTCTACATGGACGGCGCCCTGGGCTCGCGCGGCGCGGCCTTGCTCGAACCCTATAGCGACGCCGAGGGCCTTGGCCTGCAGCTGACCCCGCGCGACAAGGGCTTGTCGCTGATGAAGAAGGCCAAGGCCGTGAACGCCCAGGTCGCCATGCACGCCATCGGCGACCGCGGCAACCGCATGACCCTGGACTGGTTCGAGGAGGCGCTGGCTGGCGACACCCAGGCCCGCTGGCGTATCGAGCACGCCCAGATCGTCGCCGACACCGACCTGCCGCGTTTCGCCAAGCTGGGCGTCATCGCCTCGATGCAGCCCAGCCACGCGATCGGCGACCTCTATTTCGCGCCGGCGCGCCTGGGTAAGGACCGCCTGCACGAGGGCTATCGCTGGAAGGACTTCCTGAACGCTGGCGTGGTGGTGGCGGCGGGCTCGGACGCCCCCGTCGAGGTGGGCGATCCGCGCATCGAATTCTACGCCGCCGTTTACCGTCATTCGCTGGACGGTTTCGCCAACGCCGACTGGCATCTGGAGGAGGCCGTCACCCGCGCCGAGGCGCTGCGGATGCTGACCCTGGCGCCGGCCTACGCGGCCTTCCGCGAGAAGGACCTCGGAACGCTGGAAGCCGGGAAAAAAGCCGACCTGACGGCCTTCGACCAGGACCTGATGACCATCGAGCCCAAGGCGATCCTGACGGCCCAGCCGGTGCTGACCATCGTGGACGGAAAGGTGGCGTTCGCGCGCTGAACCGCTTCATCCACAGGCGCGGAGAAAAGGTTCACATCCGACGTGGGAATTAAGGATCCCCGGTTACGCGCTGGAAACCAGAGTTTTCCAAAAAGTGCGGACCGATGTGAGCCAACCCTAGGGTTTAGAAATGGACCTTACCGAAGAAGCGCACGCGCACGCCCGGATCTATGACGAGCTCGTCGACGCCGTCGCCGACAAGCGCCAGGTCGACGCCGCCAAGCTGCGCGCCGACCGCCAATGCAACACCGGCCAATGGCTGCATGGCCCGCTCCAGCAGCGCTGGGCCGGCAACCACACCTATCTGAACTGCGTGGAAGCCCACCGCGAGTTCCACCACGCCGCCCACGAGGTGGCCGAGCTGATCAATCGGGGCGAATACGCCGAGGCCAATCGCCGACTGCGCAACGGCAATCGCCTGTCGATGGCCACGTCGGGCCTGAACACCGCCTTCCGCCGCCTGCGCGTGGCGCTGGACACGGTCACGGCCTAGGTCGACGTCGGGTCGCCTAGAGCCTGTCCGTTTCTGATGGAGACATCAGAAACGGACAGGCTCTATCTCTATAACTTAGAGCGTGGCGGGCGCCGAAACCGCTCACACTTTCGGCTGCCACGCTCTATGCCTCCTCGGGAAACCGCGCGTGCCGAGGCAGCGACCCGATCGTCTCCCACCAGGCGGGCGCGTCGGCGACCTGGATCACCTCCGTCGGCGGCAGCGCATTGGGATCATCGAGCGTCCCGGTGCTGACATCGACCTCGCCTGGAAACAGCGACGCGCTGCGATAGAACAATCCCGTCCCGCAGCGCGGGCAGAAGACGCGCTCGATGTCCCCGGAGGAGTTGTAGCTGATGGTCTGGCCGGTGATGGCCAGGGCGCTTTCGGGCGTCGCCGTCCATCCGACCATCGGCGCGCCGGCGCTACGCCGGCAGTCCACGCAGCAGCATAGCGAATGACGGCGCGGCGGCGCGGCGATCACGTAACGCACCGCGCCGCAATGGCAGCCTCCCGTCAGCGGCGTGAAGGCTTTCAGGTCCGATGCGCTCATGACGTCCTCCATCGGCGGAAACCGTAACGCCAACGGCCGCCCGCCGCCACGCTTGCCCCGGCGCGAATCCCGCCCCACTTTCGGGTCATGAGCGACCGTTCAACCGGCCTGGCCCCTTCGAAGCTGACCGCGGTCCTGGGGCCCACCAACACCGGCAAGACGCACCTGGCCGTCGAGCGGATGCTGGGCCACGCCTCCGGCATGATCGGCCTGCCGCTGCGCCTTTTGGCCCGCGAGATCTACGACCGCGTGGTCAAGCTGCGCGGCAAGGCCAGCGTCGCCCTGATCACCGGCGAGGAGAAGATCGTCCCCGCCCGCGCGGCCTATTTCGTCTGCACGGTCGAGGCCATGCCGCTGGCGCGCGAGGTCGAGTTCCTGGCCGTCGACGAGATCCAGCTGTGCGCCGATCCCGAGCGCGGCCACATCTTCACACACCGCCTGCTGCACGCGCGGGGCAAGTTCGAGACCATGTTCCTGGGCGCCGGGACCATGGCCCCGCTGGTCCGCCGCCTGCTGCCAGACGCCGAGATCGTCAGCCGCGAGCGGTTCTCCAACCTCTCCTACGCCGGTTCCAAGAAGCTGACCCGCCTGCCCCGGCGGACGGCGATCGTCGCCTTCTCCACCGACGCGGTCTATGCGATCGCCGAGCTGATCCGTCGCCAGAGGGGCGGGGCGGCCGTGGTCATGGGCTCGCTCTCGCCCCGCACCCGCAACGCCCAGGTGGCGCTCTACCAGTCCGGCGAGGTCGATTTCCTGGTCGCCACCGACGCGATCGGCATGGGCCTGAACATGGACGTCGACCACGTGGCCTTCGCGGGCCTGCGCA
>NZ_CALCDX010000139.1 GCF_937900395.1 uncultured Caulobacter sp. | reverse complement strand
GAGGCGTTATAGGCCTCGCGCCAGCCGAACATCGAGTTGACGATGTCGCCCGGCTTGAAGTTGGGATCATTGGACGCGATGACCTCGCCGATCGCGCCGCCTTGCAGGGCGTGGCCAAGCTGGAAGGGCGGCACATAGCTGGGACGGTCGTACATGCGGCCGCGCATGTAGGGGTCGACCGACATCCACAGGTTCCGGACCTGGATCTCGTCAGGGCCCGGCGCGGGCAGCTCGACCGTGGCCAATTCGAAGTCCGAGGCCTTGGGCAGGCCGACGGGACGGCTCTTCAGGCGGATTTCGCGCGACGTGGTCATGATCTTCCTCCCTTGGCTGAGCCAAGTGTTGTGAATTTAAACGAATGTTTATCGCGTCCTTAGGGAAGGCTCCAGTGCTTCTATGCGGTCGCGAAGCGGGGTAGACAGCGCGCCATGACCCAGACTCTGAAAGCGGGCGTCGTCGGCGCCGGGGTGTTCGGCGGCTATCACGCCAAGAAGTATGCGGAACTGCCGGACGTGACGCTGGCGGCCGTGTTCGACGTCGACCTCGCGCGGGCCGAAGCGCTGGCCGGGCCGCTGGGCGCCAAGGCCTTCGACGACATGGACGCCTTCCTGGCCGCCGTCGACGTGGTCACCGTGGCGACGCCGGCGGTGCACCACGCCGGGGCGGCGCTGGCGGCGCTGAAGGCGGGCAAGCCGGTCTATTCGGAGAAGCCGCTGGCCGTGACGCCCGAGGACGCCGACAAGATGGTCGCCGCCGCCGCCAAGGCCGGCGTGCCGCTAGCCTGCGGTCACCAGGAGCGTGTGGTTTTCCAGGCCATGGGCCTGCTGGACATCCCCGAACAGCCGCTGCGGCTGGAGGCGGTGCGCCGCGGCACGCCCTCGGATCGCAATCTCGACGTTTCGGTCGTGCTGGACCTGATGATCCACGACATCGACCTGGCCCTGGCGCTGTGCGACGGCGAGCCGGTGGCGGTGGAAGGCGAGGGGGCGATCACCCGCTCGACCTCTCTTGACTGGGTGAAGGCCGAGGCGACCTTCGACAATGGCTTCACCGCCGTGTTCGACAGCTCCCGCGTCGCCGAGGCCCGCGAGCGGACCATGAAGGTCGTCTATCCGTCGGGCGAGGTCGAGATCGACTTCCTGACCCGCGCCTTCCGCAACACGACGCCTTATCCACTGATTGAGAACTTCACCGAGACGCCGGTCGGCAAGGACCCGCTGGGCCTGTCGGTCGCGGGCTTTCTGGCCGCCGTGCGCGCCGAGGCGCCGCGTCCCGTGGTGACGGGGCAGGAGGCGGCCCGCGCCCTCGACCTGGCGCTGGCGGTCGAGCAGGCGGTCGAAGGCTAGTCGTCCAGGTCGAACGGCAGCTCGTCTTGGTCGCTAGGCGTCTCGCGGCGCGCCTTGGAGACGGGCTTGTAGCTCGGCTCGGGCGGAGGAGGCGGGGGCGGCGGGTCCTCGTCGTCCCACGGGGGATCGTCGAACATGTCCGGCTCGGCCGAACGCGCGCGGGCGGGGGCGGGGCGGGCCACCTGATCGAAGGTCGAATGGCGCGACGTGGGCGACGCGACGGGCGCGGGCTCCGGCGCATCGAACAGCGCCTCGCCGCTCTCGTAAGCGTCATCTTCGTACGGGTCGTCGTCGAACGGCTCGGGCGGCGGCGCGGCGGGTCTCGGCGGCGCGGCCTGCTGGGCAGGCGGGGGCGGCGGTGACGCGGTCGCGACGGTCGCTGGCGCGGCTTTCTCCGGACGGGGCGGCAGCGGACGACGCACGATCGCCTCGCAACGGGCCAGCCAGCGGTTGGCCTCCTGCACCAGCTCGCCGGCGGAACGGCTCTCGCGGCGTTGTTCGTCGCCCGGCGCCCACAGGTCCAGGGTGAAGTCTGGGTGGCGCGGATCGTCGAAGACGAGGCGAAGGGTGACGGTGTCGGCTTGCGGTGACATGTGGTCGATGGTGCGGCGGCCCTCGCCCCGGAACACCCGGCCCATGACTTGATTGTCCACCAGGAGCTCCGCGCCGGTCAGCTCGTCCAGGCGATAGACCAGGCACCAGCCACCCCGATCCCAGGCGACGGCCAACAGATTGGTGGAGAACGAGAAGCCCGCGCCCCGGCCGCGTCCGCGCGCGACGATGACGCCCTCCGGCTCGCTCTTGAGCACATTGCGCAAGGCTCGGCGGATGCGCCGGTCCTCGTCGCCGTACCAGATGGCGAAGCTACCCATGAACGTCACCGCCGTGCCGGCGATGGCCACGAACAGCAAAAGACGCGCGAGTTCGCTCATGCCTGGCAGACTAGCGGCGGTTGCGATTCCCGCCCAGAGGGGTGGAAACTCGCGTCAGATCCGGAAGTGGCCGACGACCGGGACGTGGTCTGACGGCTTTTCCTTGTCGCGCTCGTCGCGGTGGATGACCACGTTCTCGAGACGGTCGGCTGCTTGCGGCGACAGCAGCAGGTGGTCGATGCGGATGCCCAGGTTCCGCTGCCAGGCGCCGGCCTGATAGTCCCAGAAGGTGTAGCCGCCCGGCG
>NZ_CALCDX010000138.1 GCF_937900395.1 uncultured Caulobacter sp. | reverse complement strand
GTCGTCTCGGTCATGCCGTACTGCTGGACGAAGCCGCAACCGAACACCTCCATGCACTCGCGCAGCAGGTCCAGCGGGATCGGCGCGGCGCCATAGAGGATGTGCGACAGGCGCGAATAGTCGACCTCGCGCGCTCTTGGCAGCCGCACGACGATCTGCAGCGCCGCGGGCACCATGAACATCTTCGAGATGCGGTCCTTCTCGATGTAGTCCAGCACCTTGGTCGGATCGAACTCGCGCGCCACCACGCCCTTGGCGCCGTTCAGCAAGCCGACGAGCCCCCAGCCGGTGCCGCCGATGTGGGCGACGGGCATGGCCACCAGGCTGACGTCGTTCGGTCCCCAGCGGTTCCACGGCAACTGGGTCGCCGCCGGCTCGCGCCGCATGGCCAGCAGATTGTCGTGGGTCAGCATCGCGCCCTTCGGCCGGCCGGTCGTGCCCGAGGTGTAGAGCTGGATGGCGATGTCGGACGTGGCGATAGGCTTGTGCGGATCGCTGTCGGGCTGGGCGTCGCGCCAGGCCTCGAAGGTCTGGTTCTCGCCCGCCCCTTCCGGCTCCATGGCGATCACGACCGGGCGATGGGTCAGCTCGGCGGCGACCTCCTCGACGTGGGCGATCAGCTCGGGCCCGACAAAGACCAGCTTGGCGTCGCTGTCGGCGACGATGTAGGCGATCTCGGGCGCGGCCAGGCGCCAGCCGATCGGCGTGGTGACCACCCCGGCCTTGGCGGCGCCGATCAGCAGCTCGAAGTACCAGTCGCTGTTCTTGCCGACATAGGCCACGCGGTCGCCGGTCTCGAGGCCCGCCGCGATCAGGGCGTTGGCGACCTGGTTCGTGTGCCGGTCGAAGTCGGCGAAGGTCGTGTCGCGCCCCTCGAAGCTGAAGGCGACAGCGTTGGGCCGCGCCTCGGCGTGATAGCGGGCGACGTCGCCCAAGGTCCGCATGCGCTCGAAGTCGATCGCGTCCGACATCCGTCCTGGCTCCCTCGTACGCCGGCTCTGCGTCCGGTCAAACGGATGTTGGGCCAGGCTTCCGCGCACGGCAAGCTATCCGTAACGATAGGGGGCGTGTGAGCCGCTCAGCGCCAGGCCTTGACCCCGATCACCACCGCCGTGCTCCCGGCGCGCTCGCCCGCCACGACGGCTGGACCGAAGGCCCGCTCGCGCACGACGCCGACATAGGGCGCGAACTCCCGCGTGATCTCGTAGCGCAGCCGCAGCCCTCCTTCGAGCCGCGCGGCGCCGGCCTCGGCGAGATCGCCTTCGAGGCGGGGCTGCAGGATCAGCTTCTGGGTCAGGCGCAGGTCGTAGGAGACCTCGCCCCGCGCCGAGACGTCGCCCTTGTCGGACAGATAGGCCGCGCCCTGGACCTCGAACCAGTACGGCGCCAGCCCCTCGAAGCCGAGCGTCGCATACGACCGTCCTTTCGGCGCCAAATCATAGCGTACGCCGGCCTGCAGGTCGAAATAGGGTCCGACCGGCCAGGCCTTCAGCGCCTCGGCCTCGCCGCGCTCCCAGCCTTCGCCCGTCTTGCGCTCGCCGCGCGCCTTGACCACCCAGCGCGAGGCGTCGCCGCCCCACCAGGCCTCGCCCTCGAAGGCCTGGCCGTCGGCGCCCTTCATGGCGCGATGCTCCAGAATGTCGGCCCGAACGGTCCAGGCCGTTCCACCGCCGTGCTCCTTGGCGAGCTGGGCGCGCGCGGCGGCC
Organism: uncultured Caulobacter sp.; assembly: GCF_937900395.1. Taxonomy (GTDB): domain Bacteria; phylum Pseudomonadota; class Alphaproteobacteria; order Caulobacterales; family Caulobacteraceae; genus Caulobacter. Next base: position 1,549 of record NZ_CALCDX010000138.1, on the reverse strand, counting down.
ATCACCGCCGGGCTGTAGAACCGCTCGGCGGCGTGGTCCGCCGGGATCGGCGGCGGCTTGACCTCGCCAGGCGGCGCGGCGGGCGCCGGCATTTGGTGGCCCGCGTGCGAATCGGCGGCGGGAGCCGCCTGGTGGTGCTCATGCTGAGCGGCGGGCGGGAGATCGACCAGCATCACGCGGCCTCCCCGTCCAGCGGCCGGATGGTGACCACCGCGAACATGCCCGCGTGCATGTGCAGCAGCATGTGGCAGTGGAAGGCCCAGTCGCCCGGCTCGTCGGCGGTCAGGTCGAAGGCCGCCTTGCCGCCCGGCGCCACATTGACCGTGTGCTTGAGCGGCTGCCGCGCCTGGCCGTTGACCAGCTCGAAGAAGTGGCCGTGCAGGTGGATCGGGTGGGACATCATGGTGTCGTTGACCAGCACCACCCGCACCCGCTCGCCGCGCTCGAAGGCGTAGGGCTTGCGATCGGGACCATAGGGCTGACCGTCGAACGCCCACATGAAGCGCTCCATGTTACCGGTCAGGTGGATCTCCACGGTCCGTCCCGGCGGCCTAGTGTCCTTGGGCGCGTTCAGGTTGGCGAGGTCGGCGTAGGTCAGGACCTTATGCCCGACGTCCTCCAGCCCCTGGGGCGGCTCGGCCATGCGGTCCATCGGCATCGGCGAGATGCTCTGGACGCCGGGCGTCAGCGCCACGCTGGGCGCGTTGCTTTGGGACCGCATCGACATGTCCATGCCCGGCATGTCCATGCCGTGGGCCATGTTCCCCATCCCCATGTCCTTCATGGTCGCCAGCGGCCGCTTGCGCAGCGGCGGGACGGGCGCGCTCATACCCAGACGCGGCGCAAGGGTCGCGCGGGCCAGGCCCGAGCGGTCCGAGGCCTCGGCGACCAGGGTGAAGGCCTTGTCCTCAGTGGGCCGGACGATGACGTCATAGGTCTCGGCCGGCGCGGTCTGGAACTCATCCACGCTGACCGGCGCGACGGGCTGGCCGTCGACCGCCACGACCTCCAGGGCCAGCCCTGGGATCCGGACGTTGAAGGTGGTCATGGCGGCGGCGTTGATGATCCGCAGCCGCACCCGCTCGCCCGGCGAAAACAGGCCAGTCCAGTTGTCGCCTGGACCGTGGCCGTTGACGAGGTAGGTGTAGGCCGAGCCGGTGACGTCCAGCACGTCGGTCGGGTCCATCCGCATCTTGGACCATTCGATCCGGTCCTTCAGGGACTGGTCCTCGCCGCGCAGCAGGCCAGCCACCGTCTGCTTCTGGCGGTTGAAGTATCCCGCCTGGGCCTTCAGCCTCCGGAACAGCTCGTGCGGATGCAGGAAGCTCCAATCCGACAGCACCACGACGTGCTCGCGGTCGTAGGCGATCGGGTCCTCGCCGGCCGGGTCGATGATCATCGGCGCGTAGTGGCCGACCTGCTCCTGCAGCCCCGAATGGCTGTGCCACCAGTAGGTGCCCGACTGCCGGACCGGAAAGTCGTAGGTGAAGGTCTCGCCGGGCTTGATCCCCGGGAAGCTGACGCCCGGCACGCCGTCCATCTGGAACGG
>NZ_CALCDX010000137.1 GCF_937900395.1 uncultured Caulobacter sp. | reverse complement strand
GCTCGGCGGTGACGCCGGCCGGCAAGGCCTTGGCGGCCGCTTCCAGCCGCTCGGCCGCCGCGCGCGACACGGTCCGGCTGTTCTCGCCAACCAGCATGAAGACGGTGCCCAGCACGACTTCCTGGCCGTTTTCCGTCGCCGCGCCGGTGCGCAGTTCCTGGCCAAGGCCGACATCGGCCACGTCGGCCACCCGGATCGGAGCGCCGCTGCGGCTGGCGACGATGACGGCGCGAAGGTCCTCGACGCCGGTGGCCTGGCCCGGCACGCGGACCAGATACTGCTCGCCATAGCGCTCGACATAGCCGGCGCCGACATTGGCGTTGTTGCGCTCCAGGGCCGAGACCACGTCGGCCATGGTCAGGCCGTAGGCCGACAGGCGAGCGGGCAGGGGCGTGACGTGATACTGCCGCTCGAAGCCGCCGATGGTGTTGACCTCGGTCACGCCCGGCGTGTTGCGCAGCTGGGGGCGGATCACCCAGTCCTGCAAGGTGCGCAGGTCCTCGGGCGTCCAGCGCTTGCCGTCGGGACGACGTGCGCCGGGCTTGGCCTCCACCGTGTACATGAAGATCTCGCCCAGGCCCGTGGCGATCGGCCCCATCTCGGGATTGAGCCCGGCGGGGAGCTGGGCCCGGGCGCTCTGTAACCGCTCGCCGACCAGCTGGCGGGCGAAATAGATGTCGGTCCCGTCCTTGAAGACGACCGTCACTTGGCTGAGGCCATAGCGTGAGACCGAGCGGGTGTATTGCAGCCCCGGAAGTCCGGCGATGGCCGTCTCGACAGGGAAGGTGATCCGCTGCTCGGCCTCCAGCGGCGAGAAGCCGGGGGCCTCGGTGTTGATCTGCACCTGGACGTTGGTGATGTCGGGCGTGGCGTCGATCGGCAGGCGCTGGAAGCTCCAGACCCCGATCGCCGCGGCCAGCGCGACGATGGCCAGCACGATCCAGCGCAGCCGGATCGAGGCGGCGATGATGCGTTCAAGCATGGTCGCCCCCTAGTGGTCGTGGCTCGCGCCGGACTTTTCGATGTCCGCGCGAATGAGGAAGGCGCCGTCGGTGACGTATTCGGAGCCTGGCTTGAGACCCGAGATCACCTCGGTCCACTCAGGGGTTTGGCGACCCAGCTCCAGCATCCGCACTTCGTAGGTGTCGCGCACCTTGACGAACACGACCTGGAAATCGCGGAACCGCTGGATGGCCTTGGTCCGCACCGCCAGCGGCGCGCTCGTGGCGCCGACCTGGAAGGAGCCCTCGACCCCCATGCCTGGCCGAAAGGCGCTGGCTGCGCCGCCTGGGAGGTGGACGTGGGCGACCAGGGTCTGGCTGACGAGATCGGCGGTCGGCAGCACCGCCTCGACCTTGGCCATCAGCTTGGTGTCGCCAGAGAGGCTGCGCACCTCCACCGGCTGGCCGACGCGGACCTTCTCGGCGTCGCGCGGATAGACCAGGAACTCGGCGTGGAGCTTGGTTGGATCGGCGATGACGAAGATCGCCCGCTCGCCGGCCACGTCGCCGACATTGAGGTTCTTCTCGACGATGACGCCGCTGATCGCGGCGGGTATCGAGTAGGTCTGCAGGCTTTCGCTGGACTCCACCCGGGCCAGGATCTGGCCCTTGCGCACCGTTTGGCCAAGTTCGCCACGCAGGCTCATGATCCGGCCCGGGTACCAGGCGCGGACTTCGCCCTTGCCTTCCGGCGTGATCTCCACACGCCCGGCCATGTCGACCAGTTCGGCGATCGGCGCGGCCACGGCGATCTCGGTCTTGACGCCGCCGGCCTGCGCCGAGGCCGCCGAAATGCTGGTCCGCCCCTCGTAGGACTGATAGCTCCACCGATGGGTTTGGCCCTGGTAGGTCCCCGCGACCTTGACGTCGAACGAGTGGGGCTCATGCACCACGCCGCCGCCGCGCAGATAGTCCTCCACGGGCGTGAAGGCGAAGCGGTTGACCTCGCCATCCAGCCGCGCCAGCTCGATCGACAGCTGCACGTCCTTGGGCGGGATCGGCTTGTCCTTGCGGTAGGCGTAGACGTGGAACTCAGGCTCGACGCCGTCCTCAAAGATCGTCACTTCGAGCGCGAAGTCGCCGTCGCGGAGCATCCGGCCGCGATGCGGGCCGCGTTCGTAGTCGCCCGGCTTGGCGGCATGGCCTTCGGCCTGCGCCGGGCCGGGGCGCTCGCCACAGGCGCTCAGCGCCAGAGCGCCGGCCAGGGCGAGCGCCAGCGAAGCGCCAAGGCGCGTTTGAGGGCCGATCATCGGGAGGTCTCCGGGGCGGGCAGCAGGCTCGCATATGTGCCGGTTAGGCGGTCGAGCTGCGCGCGGTCGATGTGGAAGGATTTGAGGACGGCGAGGCGTCGGACGCGGGCGTCGATCAGGGCCTTCTGGGCCTCGATGACATCGAGATACGAAAAGCCGCCGCGATTGAAGCCTTCGCGGACGAGATCGACCGTCCGCGCATTGGCCGGCACGACCTCCGTATCGATCCTCCGCGCTTCGCCGGCCTTCTGGGCGAGCGAAGCCTGGGCGGCGGCGATCTTGCGCTCGAACACCGTCTTGGTCCCGATCAGATCAAGGTCCGCCGCGGTCTGGGCGGCTCGCGCCTGGTCGATGGCGCCACGATTGGTGTCGTAGCGCCCCAGCGGGATCGAGCCGCCGACGATCGCGGCCACATCGCCGCCGTCGTTCAGGTAGCGCAGGCCCGCTCGCCAGGTCGGATCCTGAACGGCCTTGCTTTCCTCGACCTGAACCCTGGCGGCGGCAAGGCCCCGCTGGGCGTCCACGAGGGCAAGGTCGAGCGCCGAGGCCGGGCCGGCGACCTGATCGGCCGCAGAGAGGTCCTCCAACGCTTTCGGATCGATCTCGATATCGCCGCCGCCCCAGAAAGCGGCCAGCGCGCGCCGGGCGTTCGCGGCGCGCGTCTGGGCTTGCGAGAGGGCGAGCCTGGCCTCTGCGACCTGGGCGTCGGCGCGGGCGCCGGCGAACAGCGGGTCGCGCGCAGCCTTGACGCGCCGCCCGACCTCGCCCTGGGCCCGCTCGGCGATCGCCAACCGTTCGGCGGCCAGCCGCGCCTCGGCCTCGGCCGCGGCCGCGTCGACCCAGGCCAGCTCGACGTCGTGAAGAAGGTCGAGAACGCGCACGTCATCGCGCAGGCGCGTCAGGGCGATATCGCTGCGGGCAAGAGCGGTGCGGGCGGCGCGCTTGCCGCCGCGCTCGTGGCTCTGCTGGTAGTAGAGCGTCGCCTGGGCCCGATCGACGAGGGAATAGGAGCCCGTGCCGGCGACATCCTCGACCTCGACGCCCACCACGGGGTTGGGCCTTACGGCGGCCTGACGGGCGCCGGCCTCGGCCGCGGAGAGACGCGCGGCGAGGGCGGGGCGTGACGGATCGGACCTCGCCGCGCGGCTGAGCGCCTCGGGCAGGGTGAGCGGCTCGGCTTGCGCCAAGGCGGATGTCGCCAGGGCGAGCGCCGTGGCGAGCAGCCAGGACCGAAGGACGCGGCCTTGGTGGAGGGCAGACATGAGGAGTCCTCGAACGTGCGGGAGCGCGGCCTTGAGCCGCGCGGATCAGGCGACGTGGGCGAGGGGGATCTTGGGCGGACGGTCACGCAGGACCGCGCCGAGCCCGCGACGAACGTCATCCTCCACCCCGAAGGCGGACCGGGAGGAAGACCAGGTTGTGGGCAGGCCTGCCGTCACCAGCGCGCCGTGGATCGACGGGCTGTCGGCGTGATGGTGATGGTGGGGACCAGGGGTCGAGGGATCGGCGGACCAGCCGTCCTTGATCGTCTGCGTCGTAGCGTCATCGGGCGCGTCGAGCGCCAGCTCGTCGGCGTGGTCCTCGCCCTGACCGCCATCATGGTCGTGGTCATGGGCGTCGATCACCGCGCCGGCGAACGCGTTGGCCGCGTGGGCTTGGCCCGTGGCGTGCAGAACCCGGTCGAGCGATGCGATCGGGGCCCGGACGACGAGCACGGCCATGAGCAGGACGGAGAGAACCGCCACCGCCTTGCCAAGCCTTTTGTCCATTCGCCAGATCACGGCCGCCCCTTCAGCGCTCGCAACGCCGAGCAACATTGTCGCGTGTCCTTGCCTCGTCGGCAACGCCGAGTTCAAGGAGGGCCGCAAGACCGTGGACGGACCTGCGCGCAGCGTGGAGGGCGAAACGAGCGATGACGCCTTGTGTCGCGGCTCGTCGCATCAGGCCAGTATCCCTCGCACGGCCTGCGCCGCCAGGACGAGCCCGACCAGGGTGATCAAGAGGCCCGAGGCATAGGGTGCGCGGCGGGCGAAGGTCGCAAAGGCGCCCGAGAAGCGCTTCTCCGCGTGACGCACCCCAAGCGCAGCGACGACCCCGACCGTGACCATGGTGATGGCCAGGCCGATCGAGAAGCACAGGACCAGCGTCGCGCCCAGCGCGATCTGCTTGAGCTGCAGGCACAGGAGCAGGACGGTGATCGCCGCCGGGCAGGGGATCAGGCCTCCGGTCAGGCCAAAGAGCATGATCTGGCCGGTTGTGACCTCACGGCCGGCGAAGCGGCGCTGGATGTCGTTGGCGTGGGCGCGTTCGTGCGCGTCCTGGAAGCCCGGTGAAGTCACGTCCAGGCCGTCATGGTCGTGGTGGTGACCATCCTCGCTGAAGACGACATCGAAGTCGTGGCTATGATGGCCATGGGCGATCGACAGGCGCGCCAGGAACGCGTGCGGCTCGGGAATCGGCGTCGTCGACTCCAGGAAGCCGTCCTGGGAGAGCCCGTCGCGGGCCGCGAACTTGAAGACTTCGGTCGCGCCGTCTTCACGGGTGGTGGTGACGGTCACTTCCGAGGCGCGCGGAAGATGGCCGCCGCGCGCCTTCAGGCGGAACGCCGGGGGCTGGCCATCCTCGAAGATGCTCAGCTCGACCACGCCGTGGCCGGTGTCGATGACCCGGGTCTCGTCATGGCTGTGATCATGGTGATGGTCGTGGTCGTGCTCATGGTGGTCGGCCTGCTGTTCGCGCCAGGTTCGCCAGATCATCCAGAGCGCCACCCCGACAATGATGATTGCCGAGGCCAGCTGGAACCAGGGTTCCGCTGTCTCGAGATTCAGGTTTCGGCCAAAGTAGAGGCCCGCCAGGCCGATCGCCCAGACGATGGCCGTGTGCGACAGCGTCGCCGAAAGCCCCAGCAGGATCGCCTGCCATACCGTGCCGCGGACGGCGACGATGAAGGCCGCCATCATGGTCTTGGAGTGGCCAGGCTCCAGACCGTGCAGCGCGCCCAGCAGCAGGGCCGAGGGAATGAACAGCCAGGCGTGGGCCGCGCCCTGGGCGAGAAGATCGGCGAGTGAGGGCATGGTGCGGCCTTAAAGATACTTGGTCAGGGTCTTGAGCTCGGCCACGGCCTTGGCGGCCTCCAGCGGCTCGTCGTCGGCGGCATGGACCAGGCAGTGGTCGATGTGGTCGTGGATCAGGGTCTTCTTGGCCGCGGCGACCGCTTTTTCGATCGCGTGCAGCTGCTGGGCCAGTTCCACGCAGGAGCGGCCGCCCTCGATCATCTCGATGACCTTGCGCAGGTGACCATCGGCGCGTTTGAGGCGGGCGATGATCTGCGGATGGGTTTCGTGGACCACGTGAGCCATGCTCCGGTCCTATCCTCCAGGAGAGGATATGGCAAACTGAGATCACGGATTGCGCTTGGCGTTATATTGTAACATAGAAGGAGTTAGGGCCCGTTGCTGACGCTCGGTCGGTGAGGGGTGTCTGCTCTTATGTATAGCCTAAAGGACGCGGCCATTGCCACACCTGCGGGCGGGGCGGCCGTGTTGCGCGCTTGGGTGCATCGGCATGGCAAAAGCAGCTTAAGCGACGGCTGTCGTTGAAAAAACGAGCGAGTAGGTCTCGCGGCGCCGGGTTCTTGAGCGTCTGCTGATCAGAGCCGATCCGACCCGCCGTCCGGATTGACGACCTGGAAGCTCCGGCAGATTTTCTAAATTGACTATACAAAAGCGACTGTGGAGCTTGGGTCGTTCTCGATGGAGGGGTGACGATGCGTTTCTCGACTGGAGCGTCTGTTTTTGCGCTCGCATTGGCGGTTGGCGCTGGCCAGGGATGGTCGGCTCGGGCCCAGGAGGCGGCCTCCACGGTGGAGGCGGTGACCGTCACCGGCCGGGTGCGGTCGCTCGAGCAGTTCACCCCGACCAGCAGCCGACTGGGACTGTCCTCGCGCGAAACGCCGGCGACCCTGGACGTCGTCACGGCCGAGACGATCACGACGCGCGGCTACGCCACCGTCGAGCAGGCCGCCAACAGCCTGCCTGGCGTCACCTCCGGCGGCTCGCCGGGGGATCCGGCCTCGTTCTCGATGCGGGGCTTCACCGGCGACCAGATCACGGTGCTGCACAACGGCCTCTATTTGGGCCCGTCGAACATGACTAACCGCCCGCAGAACACCTTCAACCTGCAGAGCGTCGAGATCCTGAAAGGGCCCTCGTCCGTGCTCTACGGGCAGGGCGCGATCGGCGGCGCGGTCAACGTCACCAACAAGGCTCCGTCGTTCGGCGCTCCGCATTATGAACTGCAGGCGGGCTTTGGCAGCTTCGGCTCGACCAGCTTCGGGTTCGGGGCCGGTGGTGGTCTTTCGGAGAATGTCGGCGTGCGGTTCGACATCAGCCGCACCGCCTCGGACGGCTTCGTCGACGACTCCGCCTCCAACGCCCTGAACGCCACCCTGTCGGTGCTGTGGCGCGTGCGCGACGACCTCGATATCCAGGCCTCGATCGACTACGGCGAAGACGAGCCGACCAACTACTATGGCACGCCGCTGGTGCCGGCGAGCTTCGCCAAGGACCCGATCAAGAACCTGCTGACTGCCAGCAACGGCTACGTCGTCGACGAGGCCATGCGGTTCAAGAACTACAACGTCGCCGACTCCAAGATCTATGATCACCAGATCTGGCCGCAGGTCCTGGTGCGCTGGCGCCCGGCCGAGGGGATCACGGTCCAGAACCTGGCCTACTACTTCACCGCCAAGCGCCGGTGGATCAACGCCGAGACCTACGTCTTCAACACCACGACCAGCCGCATCGATCGCGACCGGTTCTTCGTCTTCCATGAGCAGGAGCTCTATGGCGACCAGGGCAGCATCGCCATCGAGCGCCCGCTGTTTGGCCTTTCCAACAAGTTCCTGGTCGGCTTCGACTACAGCCATCTCGACTTCAAGCGCAGCCGCGGCTTCCCGGATGGCGACAGCGTCGACCCCTACAATCCAAGCCCTGGCCGGTTCGGGGCGATCGTCCCGCGTCTGAGCCCGACCAGCTGGGACGACGTGGCGGTGTTCTTCGAGGACGCGCTCAACGTCACCCAGAAGCTAAAGCTGGTGGTGGGCGGCCGCTACGAGGTGCTGGATCTCGACCGCAAGAACTACGGCCCGACCGGCGCCTTCCAGCCGGCGACCAGCTTCTCGCGCAAATACAAACCCAGCACCTGGCGCGCGGGCCTCGTCTACAATCTCAATGAATATGTGACGCCCTACGTGTCCTACACGACCGGCAAGGACCCGGTGAACACCAACATCTTCATCGTCAACGCCGGTGAAAACTTCTCCCTGAGCTCCTCGCGCCAAGCCGAGGCGGGGGTGAAGGCCAGCCTGCCGGGCAATCGCGCCTCCATCACCGCGGCCATCTTCGACATCAAGCGCCGCAACGTCCTGACCCAGGTGGCGATCGACACCGTCAGCAACGTCGGCGCCCAGACTTCGAAGGGCTTTGAGCTTTCGGGCGATGTCCAGCTGACCCGGCAGTGGAGCGTCAACGCCAACCTGGCCTACACCAAGGCGCGCTACGAGGACTTCGTCGATCCCAACTACGGCGTCGACGCCTCGGGTCGCGCGCCGCCCAACGTCCCCGACTGGATCGCCAACGTCTGGACCAGCGTGACCGACGTCGGCGGCTTGCCGCTCGAACTCGGCGGCGGGCTGCGTTACGTCGGCGCCCGCGAGGGCAACACCGCCGGGACGCTGAAGCTCGACAAGTACGCCCTGGTCGATCTCTATGCGACCTACGCCATCACTCCGAAGGCGTCGGTGACCGGCCGGATCAACAACGCCTTCGACAAGGCCTATGTCGGCTGGGCCGACATCTTCTATCCCTCGGAAGTCATGCTCGGGAAGCCGCGCAGCTACGAGGTCAGCCTGAACGTCAAGTTCTAGGATCGATGATGGGCAAGGTCCTGCGCTGGCTATCCTGGTTCCATCGATGGACCGGCGTGGGCCTTTGCCTGCTCTTTCTGCTGTGGTTCGCCAGCGGCGCGATCCTGCTGTTCGTTCCGTTCCCGTCGCTGGGCGACAAGGATCGCCTGGCCGGCAGCGAGCGGTTCGACCCGGCGGCGATCGCCATCGCGCCGGGCCAGGCCCTGGCGACGGCCGGGGGCGGGGAGGGCCTTCGGCTTGTCTCCGTGGCTGGAGCGCCGCGCTACGTGATCCAGGGCGTCGATGGCGCTCTGAAGACGATCGACGCCCGAGGCGGGCGGATCGCGCCCGAGCTCACCGCTGACCAGGCGCGGACAATCGCCCAGCGCTTTGCTGGCGTCGGCGTCAAGCGCGTCAGCGCGCCGATCCGCTACGACCAGTGGGTCGTTCACAACCGCTTCGATCCCTGGCGGCCGTTCTTCAAGGTCTCGCTCGCCGATCGCGCCGGTACGGAGCTCTATGTTTCGGCCAAGACCGGCGAAGTGATGCAGCGCACCCGCCGAGCCGAGCGGGCGTGGAACTGGGGCGGCGCGGTCATCCACTGGCTCTATTTCACCGCCCTTCGGCGCAGCTTCGCCGCTTGGGACCAGACCGTCTGGTGGGTGTCGCTGCTGGGCGTGACGACGGCGGCGATCGGAATCTTTCTCGGCATATACCGCACCCAGAAGCGCATGCAGGGGCGAAAGCCGGACTGGTCACCCTTTCGCGGATGGCTGCGCTGGCATCACGGCTTGGGCCTTGGCGCGGCGGTCTTCGTGCTGACCTGGATCGTCAGCGGCTGGCTGTCGATGGATCACGGGCGGCTCTTCTCGCGCGGCGTAGCGGCCGAGGAGGCGGCGAGCCGCTACCACGGCCAGGCGCTGGACCAGGCTCTCGCCGGCGCGCCCGCCTCCAGGCTCGCGGCGCTGGGTCCGACGTCCAGCATTGTTTTCGGGGTGGTTGGAGGCCATCCGGTGGCGGCCGCGGAGGATGGGCGGACGAGCCGGGTGCGTTTGCTCGATGGGGATGCGGCTAGCGTGACGCCAACCTTGCCGCGGGACCTTCTTCTGTCCGCCGCGCGGAGCGCCTGGCCAATTTCGACAGCGCCCGCGGCCAAGGACGATGACGCCCTCTATCGTACCGCCGAAGGCATGGCGCCCCGGACGATCCGTCTGCCGCTGGACCGCCCCACCGGCTCGGCGGTCTATCTGGACCCGGTGACCGGCCATGTCGTCAGCGTCATGGATCCCAGCCGCAAGGCGTATGCATGGATCTACTACGCCCTGCACACCTTCAACTTTCCGGTCCTCATCGACCGACCCGTCCTGCGCAAGGTGATCGTGCTGATCCCTCTGCTGCTCGGCTTGATGTTCAGCTGGACGAGCCTCGTCGTCGCCATCAAGCGCGTGCGGCTCTCGGCCGCCTAACCCGTTTCATCACAGGAGTATTGCATGAAAGATCAGCTCTACCTGCTGGAGCCCGGCTTTTCCAACAGCGGCCTTGGCCCGCTCTATTGCGGGGACTCCGTGGCCGTCGAAGGTCTCCTGAGCTTCTTTCCTGCGCTGCGCCAAGCCGTCGATGTCCATTACATCGCGTTCCAGCGCCCTCGGGCGCCCCTGGTCGAGGCGCTCGGCGAGGCCAATCAGTCCGTTCCGGTGCTCATCCTGGCCGACGACACCGTGCTGAAGGACGCAGGCGTCGAACCCTCCAGCGCCAATGGGCGCCGCTACATCGCCGACGAAAAGACCATCCGCCGTTATCTTTCGAGCCAATACGATCAGCCGCAAGCCGGCTGAAGTCAGCGCGACGGCTCGAACCGTCCCACCAAGCGGTGCCGGGCGCCAAGGTTCCACAGTCGGGCCAGGGTGACCGGCACATCGCCGTTCCAAGTTCGTCGCTCGACCACCAGACAGGCCGCGCCAACCTTAATGTTGAGCGCTTCGGCCTCGGCGGGACCCGCTTCCAGAGCCGCGATCGTGTGCTCGGCTTCGGTCCACGGCACGTGCGCCAGCAGCCAGGGCCCCGGCGGCGTGGTGTCCATCGGGTGGCACGTTATGCCGGGAGCCGCGTCGGCGTTTACCAGGCGCTCTTCGAGTTGGAACGGCTGGCCATCGGAGAGATGCAGGCACCGCGTCCAGACGAGCTGGGTCTTGCGGCTGACATTGAGCAGGGCGCGCTTTTCCGGGTCGTCGTGGACGAAGGCGCATTCGAGCAGCTGATAGCCGTAGGTTCCGCCGGCCCGGGCGATGACATCGGCGGTGTCCCAGATCTCGAAGACGGGACGCTCCTGCGCCCGCTCGGCCACGACCGATCCGATCTTGCGCCGCCGCTGAACCAAGCCCTCGTTGACTAGGCTCTGCACCGCCTTATTGGCGGTCATCCGCGAGGTTTGGAATTGCTGCGCCAGTTCAAGTTCGGGGGGAATGCGTGAGCCCGGTCCCCAGTCGCCGCGCAGGATGGGCTGGGCGAGCGCACGACGAATCTGAAGCCACATCGGACCCTGGCCATCGAGCGCCAGGTCTGCGGCGGCAACGTTTTGCGGCGTGGGTGACCCGTCGGCCTGGCGTAGCGGGATGACGGTGGCGGACATAGGCTTTTGGCGATCCTCTTGCCTGGCAATCCTACTCACAGCAGAGCCGCGACGCAAAAGCTGTCGCAAAAAGGTCTACGCTCATCGAAACGCGACCTCTGCGCAAAACTTCCTCGCGAAACCGAGCCATCGCGTCGTGTCACTTCACTGGGTGAACGTCGTGTTCCTGGAGGCCTACCACGTCAGCTCCTGGCGCAAGGCGGACGTTTCAGCGCGGCGCTCAGGTGAGCGGCGGTTTGACTCGCGGACCGCGCTTACGCCCCTTGTCACTCCTGGGAGGCCTGTGGAGTACAATAGCGTACTCGTAGTTATCGGTTTCATCCGACAAGGGGCGCCAACTACGCTGGAGCGCGACGGAATACGCCAGCGCCGCCGGCGCCAATAACAGCCTCCTGCGTACGGAAGCCCCGTTTTCGGATTGAGAGGGGCGGCGACATCGGTCTTGTGAACCGGGAAATCTGACTCATCTGTATGGACCGGCTGCGGATCACAACTGCGGACGCGCGGATTTCTGGAAGTCGCTCATATGTATCCGGCCTACTGGTCGGCTCGCGGGCCGTGGCCTTGATGGGAGTACGCTCGCACCGTTGATCTCATTAGCCGATAGGTCTCGTTAGAGCCCGAAGAGTCACCAGATTCAGGTGCGTTTATCGATCCGTTCCATGCTTCTGCAGTCGCGAACTTGTCGGTTGAAATCTATATCGCTGGCATCTCCTGGAGATGGACGTCGAAGGCGCGTCGGTTTTGCAGGACGCTCCAGCTGATGCGCGCCAGCTTGTTGGCCAACGCGGTCGCCAGCTTGTTGCGGTGAAGGCGAGTGGCCGCCTGCTCGAGCCACGGCCCAAAGCTGAACCGCTCCCACGTTTGCGGTCGCATGAGGAGCACGCGCGCGGCTTGGATGAACAGCATGCGCAGGTATTTGTCGCCGCGTTTGGAAATGCGTCCGAGGATGGAGCGCCCGCCGGTGCTGTACTGCTTGGGGACCAAGCCGAGCCACGCGCCGAAATCTCTTCCACGTTCGAAGGCTTCGCCATCGCCGACGGCCGCCACCATTGCGGTCGAGATGATCGGCCCCACACCTGGCACGCTCATCAACAGCCGGCAGTTCGGCTCTTGTTGAGCCACGCGCTCGATGTCGGCGGTGATGCTCTCGATCCGCTCATCCAGCCAGAGCCAGTCCTCGTAGAGCCCAACGATCAGATCGGCCATGCGCGGCGAGATCTCGTCTTGGCGGTTCTTCAGGATATCGAACAACGAGTTGCGCAGCGCCCTGGCGCCGGCGCGCACGGCGATGCCCTGTTCAATCAGGAAAGAGCGGATCTGGTTGATCGTCGCGGTGCGGCGAGAGACCAGGCGCGATCGAATGCGGTGATAGGCTTGAAGGTCGAGCTCGGCCTGGGTCTTCTGCCGCACCGTCCGGAGGTTCGGCCGCGTTGCAGCTTCGGCGATGGCTTCGGCGTCATTGTAGTCGTTCTTCTGACCCTTGCGGAACGGCTTCACATAGATGGCCGGGATGATCCGCGGGTCATGGCCCAAAGCTCTCAGCGTCCGACTGACGAAGTGGGCGCTGAGGCATGCCTCCATGCCGACGACGCACGGCGGCAGCTTCTTGAACGTGTCGGCCAGCGCCAGGCGCTTTATCTTCCGACGGAAAACCACCTTGCCGTCGCAAAAACCGACGAGGTGGAACACCTCCTTACCGATGTCGATGCCGATCACAGACGGCGCAGGCGCGCCTTCAATGCTACTGGTTTCCATGACTGCTCTCCTGTTGAGGCGGGTGACAGTCCTTGAAGACTAGCCCTCCCGGGGAGCAGCCGGTCCATCCCATTAGCTGACGTTCGGAAGGGGCGCTTCCGAAGGGGACGAGCGAGCCGCGTCTCCTCGGCGACCTTGCTCTGGTGGTGGACGCCTTTGAGGCGCGTCTGGTTCGCTCTGAAGCAAATTTCAGAGCCATCCCGCTGATTTCGAAGTCGCCAACGGCTCAAGATGCATGCGGCGGGGACATTTTGAGTGAAATGTCTGACAGCCCGCCTCGTCGGCGCGCCTGACCGGCCGATGATGGCTTCGAGGCGTCGACCTTGGGGATAACCGCCGCAGGCGGTGGGCGCGACAGCCTCGCATGAGGACCGCATGTCGAAATACCGGCTTTTGATGGCGGGCTGTTCCGCCCTTGTTTTGCTGGCGCACGCGCAAATCGCTTTCGCCGACGAGACCGCGACGCCGTCCGACACCGTGGACGTGATCGTGGTCAAGGCGCGCGACAAGGCGGGCCTGCTGGAGAAACAGCCCAACAACACCGTCTTCGGCATCGATAAGCCGCTGCTTGAGACGCCGCGCTCAGCCAGCTTCGTCAGCGACGTGACCCTCCAGCGTTACGGCATCGAGACGATTGACGGTCTGACCGCCGTCTCGCCAGGCACCTACACGGCCAGCTTCTACGGCGTGCCCGGCGCGCTGAACATTCGCGGCACCCTGGCCGAAAACTACTTCCGCGGCTTCAAGCGGATCGAGAACCGGGGCACCTATTCGACGCCGATCGGCGCGGCCGACCAGATCCAGATCGTGCGCGGTCCGCCGACCCCGATCTACGGTTCGGGCAAGGTGGGCGGCATGCTCAACTTCATCCCGAAGTCCGGCAAGAACGAGGGGGGCTATCTGACCGAGCCGACCGGCGAGGTCACCGTGACCTACGGCTCGTACAACAAGAAGAACGCGACGGCCCAGGTGGGGCTGCCCGCGAACTTCGGCGCGGTCACGGGCGGCGTCTATCTGTACGGCGAGGTCGAGGACAGCCACAGCTACTACAAGGGGATTTATCCCCGTCGGCAAACGCTGGAGGCGTCGTCCGACTTCGACCTGGGCAACGGCTGGACCACGGCGTTCGGCGGCATGTACTACCACTCCGACGGCGACGTGCAGACGCCGGGCTGGAACCGCCTGACCCAGGCCCTGATCGACAACCAGACCTACATCACCGGCCGCGACACCACGCTGAAGGACTCTGACGGGAACGGCCGCCTGACGCCGAACGAGGTCGGCTTCTATCCATATGGCAGCGCCACCTACCTGGCCTATTACGGTTACCCGGACAGCAACGCCCTACATACCCTGGACACGGGCGTGGGCGTCACCAAGCTGAGCCCGCGCACGGTCTATATCAGCGGGGCGGACTTCTCGAAGACCCGCACCAACACCCTCTATTACGATCTGGCGAAGTCGCTGTCGGCCGACAGCGCCATCAAGCTGCAGCTGTTCTACGATGACCAGGAAAACAAGCGCTTCGTCTCATACGGCTACCCGGCTTGGTTCGACAGCTCGGTGTGGGAGGCGCGGCTCACCTATAACTTCGCCTATGACACGGGGATCGTCAGCTCCAAGTCGTTCATCGGCGCGTCCTACCGCAGCTTCGACGGCCGTCGCCGCGAGAGCTACAACAGCGGCATGATCGCGCTGGACCGTCGCGACATCAGCTTTGGGCCGACCCCGACCGATGTCATCGATAGCCCGTTCTCGACCGAGACCGGCGCTGGGGTTCAAGGGCTGCAGTGGGAGAACGACAACAAGAGCGAGTGGACGCAGGCTGGCGTCTTCGCGATGACCGACATCCAGGTTGGCGACCGGCTGAACCTGATGCTGGGCGGTCGTTACGACGACTACGACGTCAAGTCGAACGACACGGGCTATCTCAGCTATCAGATCGCTGGCCAGCAAAAGGCCAGCAAGGGCAAGTTCACCTACAGCGCCAGCGCGACCTATAAGGCGCCGGCCGGGATCATGCCCTACATCACCTACGCCAAGGCCTCGGCCTTGGAGATGAGCCAGGCAGGCGACATCGCGCCGGGCCTGGTGGCCGACGCCAGCGACGCCTGGTTGTCAAACAGCGACCTCGCCGAGACCGGTTTCAAGTTCCAGTGGTTGAAAGGCACGTTGGTCGGGTCGCTGGCGGGGTATCGCCAGAACCGCACCCAGTTGACCGGCATCACCGGGACGCCAACCGGCACGCGCGCCAAGGGCGTGGAGCTCGAAGTGCGCTGGCTGGCCAGCGAGAACTTCAGCTTCACCTTCTCGGGCAACACCCAGCACACGACCGTCAAGGGGCCCGACACCTCGTTCCAGTACATCCCGGCCTACACCGCCGGCGTCTCGGGGCAACAGGGCTATGGCGGGACCTATGTGGTCTGGGCCTTCAACAGCCTCCCGGGCCGCGCCGGCGACTACGACTACACCCTGATCCCGAAGTCGGTGGTCAGCCTGTACGGCGCCTATACGAGCGACGATCACGAGTGGGGCAAGGTCGGCGGCACGCTGGGCGTGACGCACGTGACCAAGACCTCGGGCACCGTCGAGAACGCCGTGACCTACCCGGCCTACTGGGTGGCCAGCGGCAGCGTCTATTACGAATACGGTCCGTACACGGCCACGCTCAACGTCGATAACCTGTTCGACAAGCTCTACTTCACGCCCGACGCCGACAGCTACGCCAACCTCGGCGCGCTGCCCAGCAAGGGGCGAGAGTGGCGCGTGACCCTGTCTCGGAAGTTCTAGTTCCTCGCGCGGCGCGCCCCGGGAGGGACGCGCCGCGAGCTTACACGGAGGCTCGATGGCGATGTCGACGATCCAATGGCGCTCCTGGACCCTCCTGGGCGCGTTGTCCCTACTGCTCTTCCTGATCACGGCGTCGACCTTCTCGTCTCTCGGCGTGATCTTGCCGGCCATGATCAAGGACCAGCAATGGAGCTTCGCCTCGGCTTTTCTGGGCTTTACCCTGCTGGGCGCGTTCTGCGGCGGCTCGTCGTGGCTGCCGGCGCTGCTGATCCGCAAGATCGGCGTGCGGGCCACGATCATCGCCGGCTCGGCCGTCATGATCAGCGGGTTCCTTTGCCTGACCTTGGCGCGGGGACTGCCAATCTACCTGACCGGTACGGCGCTGCTGGGCATCGGCTATCAGATGATGGCGTTGATCCCGGGCACTCACCTGCTGTCGATGCTGTTCAAGAAGCGCGCCCTGCCGTTCGGGATCTATTTCACGATTGGTTCGCTCGGCGGCGTCGTCGGTCCCTGGATGGCCTTGGTCGGCATGGAGATGGCCGGCGGCGCTTGGCGGCCGTATTGGGCCTGGCAGGCTATCGCGTCAGCGGTCGTCGGCGCCTTAGCCGCGGCTCTGGTCGGCGGTAAGGCTTGGCTGGAGAGGGCGGCGGTCGAAACCGACAAGGCCGTGGCCGAGGAGGCGGCTTCCCAGCCGGTCACCGCGCGGGTCTACCGCACTCAGGTCGACTGGACCGTGAAGGAGGCGATCCGCACGCCCCAATTCTACGTCATCGTCGCGGCCTATTTCGCGCACCTGCTGGGCGGCGTAACCGCGGTCAGCCTCGCGCCAAGCCATTTCGGCGAGATGGGAGTGGCTTCCACCGTCGCGGTGGCTGCGCTGAGCCTTGAGTCGCTGATGCAGGTCGCCGCGCGCATGAGTGGCGGTCTCCTGGGAGATCGCATCGATCCGCGCTGGCTGCTGGCCGGCGCGCAAGGAATGATGGCGGTCGGCCTGCTGGCGCTGGCTGGCGCCACGACCTGGCCGATGATGGTGGTCTTCGCGCTTGGGGTCGGGGTCGGATTCGGCATGACCGTGCTGGCCGTGAGCATCCTTTTGCTGAACTACTATGGCCGCCGGAACAATCTGGAGCTCTTCTCGATGGTGTGCCTGGTCGGCGCTGTGTCGGCGCTTGGCCCATTCATCGGTGGCTTCATGCGCGATCGTCTCGGTGGCTTCGCGCCGACCTTCCAGGTGTTCGCCGCCGTGATCGGCGTGATCTTCGTGGCCGCGCTGTTCATGCGCCCGCCGCGCAAGACGGTCGAGGAGACGACCGTCGCTCCCATACCCGCACCAGCGCCTGTCCTGCTGCGTGACGCGGCTTAGATAACCAAGGACCAGGAGAGTAAGGCCATGTTCCACCGTCCTTCGCAACGCAAGCAGTTCGGCGTTTTCCTGCCGGTCGCCAATGGCGGCTGGATCATCTCCAAGACCGCGCCGACCTTGGACGGGCTCTATGCCCAGAACCGCGCGGCGGCCGTGAAGGCCGACGAGGTTGGCATGGACT
>NZ_CALCDX010000136.1 GCF_937900395.1 uncultured Caulobacter sp. | reverse complement strand
CGAGCCTCTTCCTGATGGGCTCGTATCGCCACCGTCGCCATCGCGCCTACAGTGAATTGTTCGAGGCGCAGCGCCGGGACCGGCAATTTAACGTGATCGGGATAGCCCGTCTCCCGATCCTGAAATTGGGACCGCTCGTCCCCGAAATCGTCGTCCAGCACAATCGCGTCACCAGCAACATCGACTGGCTCTATTCCTACAAGCGCACGACCGCGAGCGTCAGGCTCAGCTATGCTTTCTGACCGTCCGCTCCGCCATGATTTCCCTATTGAACAGGAGCAATGCCCATGACCGTATCAGCCGCAGAACCCCTCGCAGACGCACATAGCCGCGCCAAACGCCTGAAGGCCCTTACCAGCAGCGTCCATGAGGGCGTCGACCGTTCGATCATGTCGGCAGCGTCCTTCGCCAACCTCGATCGCTACAAGCAATTCCTCGCGATCCAGTATCTGTTCCACCGCGATGTCGCGGCGCTCTATGCCGACCCGCGCCTTCGGGACATCTTTCCCGATCTTGCCCAGCGCTATCGTCTGCTGCTCGTGACGGCCGACATGGAGGATCTCGATGTCACGGTCCCTGAAGCAGGGACGGCCACCTTCGCTGCCGACACGCCGGCGGACCGCGGCACCGCGCTGGGGTGGCTCTACGTCGCTGAGGGCTCCAATATGGGTGCGGCTCTGCTGCGCAAGGAAGCGCAAAAGCTCTCCCTCTCCGACGCATTTGGCGCACGGCATCTGGCGCCAGCTCCGGAAGGCCCTGCCGCCCACTGGCGAGCGTTCACCGCTGCGCTCGATGCCGTTCAACTGAACGAAGACGAGGAAAGGCGTGCCGGCGAAGGCGCGCTGGAAGCCTTCGCTCGCGTACAGGCCCACATCGATGCCCGCCTTGGCTAACGTGGGCGACGAGGATCTCCTGCGGCGTGGGCGGGCAGCTCGTACCGCATGGCTCGTGCTCGGGCTGATGCTGGTGTCGATCGGCTTCATCGGCATCTTCGTGCCGCTGCTCCCCACGACGGATTTCCTTTTGCTCGCGCTACCCTGTTTCGCGCGCTCTTCGCCCCGGCTCGAGGCCTGGCTGCTCAATCATCGTCGCTTCGGTCCAAGCTTGCGCGCCTGGCGCGCCGAGCGGGCGGTGCCAAGACATGCCAAGGTCGCAGCCTGCATCGGCATGGCGCTCGGCTTCGGCACGCTCGACGCGAAGGGAGACCGCCCGTGAGGCCCGTCGATCAGACGACGTTCGGCGTCCCGGGCGGCAACTGCTTCTCGGCGTGCGTCGCCTCGCTTCTCAGCCTCCCGATCGACGAGGTGCCCTACTTCATGGGTGCCGACGACTGGTTCGCGTACTTCGAAGACTGGCTCGGGTCGCGCGGCCACTACCCGCTCTGCTTCCATGTGGCGCAGTACACGCCGCCCGGCCTTCACATCCTTTCGGGGCGGTCGCCCCGCGGGCCTCACTCGGTCGTCGCGCGCGGCGCGGTTCGTGCGCAGGCGTAGGCGAGGCGCTCGGTCAGGGTGTCCAGCTGGAAACGGCGGTTGAAGCGCCAGGCGAAGCTGGTCAGGTAGCGCTG
Source organism: uncultured Caulobacter sp. (assembly GCF_937900395.1). GTDB lineage: Bacteria > Pseudomonadota > Alphaproteobacteria > Caulobacterales > Caulobacteraceae > Caulobacter. The sequence goes on along the minus strand of NZ_CALCDX010000136.1, from coordinate 1,566 downwards.
GGCGTGCTTGGCGCTGACGTGATGGTAGGTGCCGGCGAGCGCCGTCTTGATGTTGCCGAGCGCGGTGTTGACCCAAGTGAAGGGCACCCATTTGGCCGCGCCGGGTCCCGCACCGGTGACCATCGGGAAGTGGCCGCAGCCGGCTTCGCCGACCGCCGCCCAGCAGGACAGGCCATCGGTAACAACGTTGCTGCCGGCGGCGAGGTCGCGTTTGGCCAGCGTCGCGATCTCCTTCTTCCTGAAGCCCTTCACGACGGTGAGCTTGAGCCGCCTGGGCTTGCGCTCGGCGGTGGTCTCGACCGCGGCCACGAACGGCGTCTTGCCGGCCGCACCCCGGCCCCGCTTGCCGCCCGCGCGCCGCCCGCCGAGATAGGCGTCGTCGACCTCGACCCGGCCCGCGAGCTTGGGCTTCTCGGCCTCGCGCTGCTCCATCGCCGCCATCAGCTTATGCTTGATCAGCCAGGCGGTCGGCTGGCGCGTGCCGAGCCGCCGCGCCAGCTCGACCGAGCTCATCCCGCCCTTGCTCTGGCTCAGGTGGTAGATCGCGAGAAACCAGGTGGTCAGCGGCAGCTTGGTCCAGTGGAACACCGTCCCGGCGGTCAGCCCGACCTGGCGCTTGCAGCGGTTGCATTGGTAGACCGCCCGGCCCTTGAGCTCGGCATGGCCGCCGTGCGCGCAGCCCGGGCAGGCCCAGCCCTTGCCCCAGCGGAGCTGGAACAGCGCCGCCCGGCACTGCGCCTCAGTCCCGTAGCGCTGCCGGAACCCGGCCTCGCTCAGGCCCCTGACCCGCTGCCGCAACCCGCTCTCCGTGCCCATCCGCATGCTCCGCAGCCACCCAAAACCCGCTTGGATGCTGGCCCGATGCCGGATGGGTGTCACGGATAATCAGGTTCTGGTATGTGTGCCATAAGCAATAGTTGATCCCGATACCATGCTCATCGACCATCGAGAACAGGTGCCGCCGACGGCGAGCGCCGGCTCGCCGGCCGGGAGGCGACCGTCGACGAGCCGGGCCTCTCTCGCGAAGAGGCGATCATGAACTTCGTCGTCGCCGAGATCCCGCTCACTTACAAGTTCGTCAAGAAGGTCCTCGCCGAGGCCAAGGACTAGCTTGGAGCAGGTCGGGCTCTACCTCGCAGACACGGCGAAAGCGCACCCCGCTCTGACGGGGTGGGCTTTCTGCTTTGTGATGGTAGGGCTCGTGATCGTGAACGTGCTGCGGGTGAAGTACCCAGACAAGGCGCATCGCCCGCCGATCGTGTCCTACCTACTCGTGGTCTTCGACGCCACGGCTGGCAACTTCTGGAACGTCATCAACTGGATCACGGGTAGGGTCGGCCTGAAGCTCGTCCGCTACAAGTTCGACACCGAAGACATTCCACGTCCGAAAAACGACGATGGCGGCGCATAAAAATGGACCTCTTGAGCACACAAGGATTTGTGAAGGAGGCCGCGATCATGGCCGGTTCCATCACAGTCCTAGTCACCTTCGGGTGGAAGGTGACTAAGTGGTTCATCCGCGTCAAAGCGTCCGTACATTCCTTCAAGAAAACGTGGGATAGCTAC
>NZ_CALCDX010000135.1 GCF_937900395.1 uncultured Caulobacter sp. | reverse complement strand
GGCGAGAGCTTCGACTACGGCCCTTGGCGCTTCCTGCCGCGCAACGACCCGAACTTCGTCGCCGCCTATTTCGACCAGTCGGGCCTCTACAGCTTTGGCCGTCAGCCCGAGGCGGTGTTCTGGAACCTGCAGCAGCTGGCCGCCTGCTTCACCCTGGTCGGCGAGCAGGCCGGGCTGCTGGCGGCGCTGAACGGCTTCTCGGACGCCTATCGCACGGCCCTGCGCGAGGCGATCCTGGACCGGCTTGGCTTGCAGAGCCTGGGCGCCGACACCGATGTCGAGTTGGTCAACGCCGCCTTCCGGGCCCTGGCCGACGGGGGCGAGGCGTTGCGTTGGGAGCCGTTCTTCTTCGACTGGTTCGGCGGCGAGGCGTCCGAGGCGCGGGCGCTGTCGGGCCCGCGGGCCGGCCTCTATGAGAGCGAGGCGTTCAAGGCCTTCCGCGGGCGCTTGGCCGACTATTCGCCCGACCGTCCCGAGCGCCTGGCCGACCCGATCTTCCAGCGTCCGGAGCCCGAGGAGCTGATCATCGACGAGGTCGAAGCCGTGTGGGCGCCGATCGATCAGACGGATGATTGGTCGCTCTTCTACGCCAAGCTTGAGCGGATCGAGGCGGCGCGGCGAGCCTATGGATTGGGGAGCGTGCGCAGCGGAAAAGCCGCCCTCTGAAATTTTTCCGTTCGAGCGCGGAACAATCGTCAAGGTTCCGTCTTACTGTTCCGGCACAGTGCCACCGACGAACGCCGTGCGGAGATTCCCGATGCGCATCTTCCAACCGATCATGCTGGTTTGCGCCGTAGCCATGTCGTTCGTGGGGGCCCTTGGCCTGCCGGGCTGCGCCCGCGCCATCGGCGAGTGCCTGCGCGACCGTCCCGAACTGGCCTAGAGGCGTTTAAAGCTAAAGGGCTCTAGGCGCTGAGCGCTTCAGGCGCGCGGGGGCTGGCCGGCGTCAGATCCTGTCGCGCACGGATCGGGAACGCGGCCAGGAACTGATCCAGGAACGCCCAGGTCGCCGTGTCGTGATCAAGGTGATGAGTCAACAGGCCCATCGGCTCGTCCCAATTTCCGGAAACCCGCCGCTGCGCCATCAGTCGGCGCATGCGCGACAGAAACCGCCAGCGTCCGCGGAAACGCCCGCCGCCCTTCCAGCGCAGCACGTCGAGGTGCGCGTCGAGACGGGCCACGCCCTGTGAGACGCCGCGCGCCTGATCGAAGGCGGAGACGGCGGTGATGGACGAGTCGCCGAGCGCTTCGATCAGTCGAGGCTGCAGATTGTTCCAAGGCGGCACGAAGAGGGTCGGCTGCGCGCCGGCCTTGTGGAACGCCATGACGATCGCCCGCAGCTGGGCGCGGACCCACTCGAGGCTGTCCTCGGGGACCACCTCGCCAAAGCCGCGGCCGGTGGGCTGGCGGTTGATGTGCTTGAACCCATGCACCGCGATCTCGACAGTCGGTTCGACCTCGACGCGACGAACCAGGGCGCTGAGGTGCGGACTGGCGATCGCCGCCAGGGTCAGCGGCGCCGCGTGGCCGCGGGACAGCGCCAGCAGCCTGTCCAGCGCTTCGCTGGGCGCGCGCGCGTCGTCGTCGCGCCACCACAGGACCGGCGCGCGTCCGGCCCTTGTCCAAAGGCGCAGCTCCCGACCAAGGATCAGGCGAAAGGCGAGGGGGGCGAGCCGCCGCATGGCGTGGGACTAGTGTTTGGCGGCTTCAGCCCGGCGCAGCGGCAGGGCGGCCGGCGGGGCCGGCTTGGCCGCTTCGCGGGCGCGGTTGCGCAGGATCTCGCGGGCGCGCAGGTTCGACAGGATCGGATAGAGGCCCGCCATCAGCGAGATCAGGAAGCCCAGATCGCCTTCCCGATAGCCCTTGCGCGAGACGTAACACTTGAAGAACCGGCGAACGCCGCGGAAGGCGTCGTCGGCGATTCCCTTGACCTTGCCGCTGTCGGCCAGGTCCTGGGCCCGCAAGGCGGTGTAGCGGGACAGGCGCGCGAACATGTCGCCGATGTCCTCGTCGACCATGTGACGCAGCGGCTGGGTCAGGCGACCGCCGTAGACGCCGTCCAGTTTCGCGCCCGGATGCACGCGCTCGGACTTCCACGACTTCACGCCCAGACGGAACAGGCGCGCGGCCGAGGACGTGCCGAACGAGCCGCCCCAGCCGTGACGGACCAGCTGGTCGCCGATATAGTTGTCGATCGGCACTTGATACCAGTCAGCCGCGCCGGCGCGGGCGATGGTCTCGCGCACCTCCTGGGCGAAGGCGGGGGTGACGCCCTCGTCCGCGTCCAGTTCCAGGATCCAGTCGCCGGTGCAGCGCGCCAGGCCGGCGTGCTTGCGCGCGCCCTCGATCGGGAAGATGCCGGAAACCACTCGGGCGCCGTACTGGCGCGCGATGGCTTCGGTGCCGTCGCTGCAGCGGTCCGCGACCACGACGATCTCGTCGCAGAACGACAGGGCGGCCAGACAGTCGGGCAGGCGCTGTTCCTCGTTGTGGACACAGAGCAACGCGGAAAGCTTGGTCATCACTCGAAATCCCTGAGTGAGCGTTCCGCACCCCCCGCGACCGCTCTCACAGAAGATGACGCCGCCGTCAGGCGTGTCCCCCCGCCTTCGGCGAGGAAATGTTTCAGCGTTGCGACAAAAGATTAGAAGTTGGCCGACAGGGATAGGCTCCAGGTGCGCGGACGCTGAGGCGTGACCTGGCGAACCTGGCCGAAGCTGAACGGATTGCCGTAGGCGAAGGTGTCGCTGGAACTGTTCCAGGGATTGCTGACGAACACCGCCGCGCGCCAGCGGTCGGTCATCACCTGGGCCGACACCTTGCCGGTGTAGTAGCCGCCCATGGACGGCGAATAGCGCGGGTCGAAGGTCAGGCGCGAACGGCCGATATAGCCGGTCTCGGCCGTCAGCATCAGCGTGGCCTCGGCCGTCAGCGGCCGATGGTAGGTGACCAGGCTGCCGAAGGAGACGTCCGGCACGCCGGGAAGGCTGGCCGTCGCGCCGATGCCGAAGCCTGGCGCGATGCGGGTCAGCTTGGGCTCGTTGAACAGGGCGTTTCCCGAAACGGTGAGGCGGCCGGTCGCCCGCCAGGCGGCCTCGATCTCGACGCCGCGATTGCGGCCGTCGCCTATGTTGGCGGTGTAGGACAGGCCCGAGGAGAAGTACTGGTCGGTCTGGATGTTGCGCCAGTCGTCGTAGAACAGCGCCGTGCGCAGGTTCAGGCGGCCTCGGAACGGCGTGAGGGTGGCGCCGATCTCGTAGTTGCGCAGATGGTCGGGGCGGAAGACGCGGCGGGTTTCCGCGGGAACCACCAGACCGCCGGAGTTGAATCCGCCGGCGCGATAACCCTCCGAGGTCAGCGCATAGATCATGCCGCCGCCGGACAGATCGCGCTGCAGCGAGACCTTCGGCGAGAAGCCGCTGAAGGACGCCTCGCGATCGAGATCCCGCGAGGTCCCGGGAGACGGCGCCAGCACGTAGGAGCGCGTGTGGACCGTGGTCTTGAACCGGCGTCCGCCCACCGAGGCCTTCCAGCCGGCCCCGAGGTCGTAACTGGCCTCGCCATACACCGCGTACTCGTTCAGCAGGTCCTTGCGGTTCTCATTATAGACCGTGCGGGTGACGTTCGCACTCCGGGCGCGGAGGTCCGCGTCGCCCTCCTCGATGCTGTTGGCGGCGAAGAGGCCGACCATCCAGCGCAGCCGGCCTCGCTCCGGACCGGTGTAGAGCGCGTCCTGGATGGCCATGCGCACGCGCGATCTCTCGTCGTACAGGCCCAGCTCGACGCCCTCCTCCGCGAACTGCGTCACGGCAAGGGTGGCGTCGTAACGGCTGGCGAACTTGTGAGCGACGTAACCGGTCACGGACTCGAACTGTCCCCAATCGCCCGAACCGCTGATCTTCAGCGAGGTCTGGCCGAGCCGGTTGCGGTGCGTCTCGCGCACCTGGTTGGCGCGGCGAGGACCGCCGGGGGCCAGGGTGACGTACTGGGTGTCCTTGGACGAGACGCTCTGGCCGGCGACGCCCAGCCGGACCTCCCACTCGCCCCGCTCGACGCGCCACGCCACGCGGCCGCCCCGGCGCGTGGTCTTGTCCACATTGGACAGGCGCAGGTTCACGTCGTCCAGGTAGCCGCCGTCGACGTCGTGGTAGAGCGTCGCCCGCAAGGCTGACTGGGCGCTGGTCGGCACGTTGACCACGCCCTCGAAGCGATAGCTATTGGAGCCGGATTCGGTGTCGGCGAAGGTGACGCCTGCCGAGGCGGAATAGGCGCCGAACTCCGGCGCGCGGGTGACGATGCGATAGATGCCGCTGAGCGAGCCGCCGCCGTAGAGCGCGCCTTGCGGGCCGCGCAGCACCTCGACGCGCTCGACGTCGATCAGCCGAAGGTCGGGGTCGGGGGCGTTGTAGTTGACCGGCAGGTCGTCGAGATAGGTCCCCACCGTCGACTGGGTGCGTCCGGTGAAGGCCCCGTCCGACAGCCCGCGCAGCAGGATCTTGTTGCGCGCCGCCCCGAGGTTGGTGGTGATGAAGCCGGCGGTCTGGCGCGCCACCGAACCGGTCTCGCCGACCCCGGTGTCCTGCAGTTGGGGCGAGCCGATGACGCTGACGCCGCCCGGCAGGCTGCCCAGCCGCGCGGGACGCTTGCCGGCCGTGATGATCAGCGGCGCCAGAGGGGCGACAGGCTCGATCGCGGTCGGCGCGACGGGGCGGGCGACCACCTGAGGGCGGGCCGGGGGCTTGAGCGGAGAAAGGCGGACCGTGCGCGCGTCGACCAGAGCATAGGCGCAGCCGCGACCGGCCACGGCGCGGTCGAGAGCCTCGCGCAGCGTGAACGACCCGACCAGGGGAACGCCTGGGCCCTTGCAGGCCTCGACGCCGCCAAGGCTGACGCCCATGCGGACGCCCAGCTCGATCAAGGTTTCCGAGGCGGTTGTCTTGCGGATGTCCAGGCGCACGCGGCCATCGACAGCGGCGACGGCGCCGCGTCCGCTAAGGCCAAGTCCCAGGAAGCTGGCGGCGAAAAGGAGAAGGGCCCGTCTCAGGAGCGGGCCCGCCTACGCGCGTCAGTTCGAAGCGGACGGCCTTCCGCGCAGGACAATGGCATCATCGGTCGGCGTCGCCGAAATCGGCATCAGGCTGGTCAGGCGGCGAACCATCGCATCCTGTCTATCCACGATCAATACGCCGGAAAACCGCAGCGTGGCCGTATTTTCCCCTTCGAGACGAATGGGGCGGTCGAAATAGTGGTTCATGTCGCCGACGATCCGACCCAGCGGCTGGTCGCGATAGACGAGGCGGCCCGAGCGCCAGCCCACCTGATCCTCGGCGGCGACCGACCGCACCGAGACGCCGGACGCGCCTTCCACATGTTCCAGCATCTGGCCGGGACGCAGTCTGACGGGCGTGTCTTCGCCGTCGGTCGAGACCTCGACCAGGCCGCGCAGGACGGTGACGCTGAGCTGGCCGTCGCGGCGGCGGACGTCGAACTTGGTGCCGAGCACCCGCACTGTCTCGTCGCCGGCGGTAATCAGGAAGGGACGGGCGCTGTCATGCGCCACGTCGAACAGGGCCTGGCCCTCGTGGACCGTGACGCGGCGAGCGTCCTTCTCCAGACGGACCGACACGTGCGAGTCGGTGTTCAGGTCGATGCGGGTGCCGTCGGCCAGGTTCAGGGTGCGGCTTTCACCCTTGGCGGTGGTGTAGAGCGTATCGGGCTGGGGCAGCAGTTCGCCCCACGGCGCCACCGTGATCGCGATGGCGGCCGCGGCGGCGGCGGCGCCCAGACCGCCCAGCCAACGCCAGTCGATCATGAACGCCGGCTTGGCCGCGGCGCGCCTGGGTTCGGCCAATTCCCCCCGGACGGCCGCCCCTCGCTGGAAGATCTCCTCGTCGACGGCCTGGATGGCGTCATACGCCTCCTGAGCGCCTGGCTCGGAAAGCCAGGCGTCGAACGCCAGCCAGTCGGCCTCATCGACCTCCGGCCGCTGCAATCGGGTCAGCCAATCGGCCGCCTCCTGCAGGTGCTGCGCTGACCGGCTCATCCGGCTTTGCTCCGACGAGGACCCATCATCCCCCACGGGAAGGACGTCGCGACGATGCCTCGCCCTCCATTGACAGATGCATAAATCAACGCAGTCGCCTCGTCAGGGTCTTTAGGGCCGAGCTTATGTGCTTTTCCACCGTACTGGTGCTGATGCCCATGCGACGGGCTGTCTCGGCATGGCTGAGGCCCTCCAGCTTGTGCAGTTGGAAGGCGTGACGGGTCTTTTCCGGGAGATCGTCCACGGCCTCGACCAGGGCCCTGAGACGCTGGCGGGAGTGCACGACCTCGTCGGCCGCCGGCTCTTCGGCGACCTCGTGTCCCGCCAGGACCGTCGTATTGGCTTCGCGCCAGTCATGGTCGCGCGCGCCAGAGCGTTTCTGGCTGCGCAGGCGATCCAGCATGAGGTTCGAGCCGATGCGGTGCAGCAGGGCGGACGGGTTGTCCACCGCGGTGTCCGCCTCCATCGCCATAAGCCGCAGATAGAGATCCTGAACCAGGTCCTCCGCCTCGGCGCGCGAGCTTAGCCGCGCGGCGAAGAAGCGCACCAGATTGGCCCGTTTCTCCTCATAAAGGCTCAACAGCACGGCCTTGTCCGAGCCTGTTGCGCTCAAAAGATCACCCGCATCCACACCACGCTGTCCCCCCGCAGGTCGGAGCAATATCCATCTTTCGGGCGGAAAGACGATCGTTTGTTGCGGCGCTCGGACACCGGTGTCCAGCGGTCCCCTGAGGGCGAGCGGAGGAGTCTTCGCGTCCTGGGCGCGAAAAATGCGTACCCGTTGGATATTAGCGCGAATCCATGAGGCCGAGTGCGGCGTCTTCCCTGACCAAGCTTCATCGCGATGTGGCGAAATGCCGCGGAGCATGAGCTCACCCGCCCGAGGCTTGCACCCGCAACTCCGCGGCCAGCTCGCCCTTGTCCTGGACCTGGACTTCGGAAAGATCCAGCCAGCGCGCCATGGCCTGGAGTTCGGCCGACAGCAGCTCGGCGGTCCGTCCGTCCGCCGTGGGCTCACGATGGGCGGCCAGCACGACTAGGCGGCCAGTCTTCCGGTCGGCTTTCAGATCGACCCGGGCGGTGATCGCCTCGTCCTGCAGGAACGGGAGCACGTAGTAGCCATGCTCGCGCTTGTGCGCAGGCGTATAGATCTCCAGGCGCACCCTGACGCCGAAGAGCCGCTCGGCGCGCTCGCGGAACCAGATCAGGTTGTCGAAGGGGGAGAGCAGGGCGCGCGCCTTCACGGCCCGGGAACGCGGCGCGTCAGGATGCAGAAAGGCCGGCGGCTCCCAGCCCTCGACCTTCACGGGGACCAGCTGTCCGCTTTCGACGAGGCCGGACAACGCGGCTCGGGTCTCGGCCACGCCGAGGCGGAAATAGTCGCGCAGGTCTCGCTCGGTGGCCACGCCCATGGCCCGGGCCGCGATCATCAGCAGTCGTTGCTGGGCCTCGGCGCGGTCCGGCGTCGGCGCGTTGTGGATTTCCGGCGGCAGGACTCGCTCTGGCAGGTCATAGACCCGCTCGAAGCCGCCCTTCCGGGTCGCGGTGGTCAAGCGGCCGGTCCAGAAGAGGCACTCCATCGCCCGCTTGGCCTCGCTCCAGCCCCACCAGCCGCCCGCGCCCTTCGCGCCCAGCTCCAGCGCCGAGGCGGTCAGCGGCCCGCGCTCGGCGACGGCGGCCAGGGCCTTGTCGATGAAGTCGCCGTGGTCGCGCAGGAACGCCGCCACGCCCTTCCACACGCCCACCCCCTCGGCCGCGTCGGCCATGCGCCAGCGCAACAGCGGGTGAGTCGAGAGGGGCGTCAGGGAGGCCTCGTGCGCCCAGTACTCGGCGAGCGCGGGACGTCGCCCCCACGCTAGCTGCTCCAGCAGAGCGCGGTCGTAGGGACCCAGCCGCGAGAAGAAGGGCAGGTAGTGCGAGCGGGAGACGACATTGACGGAATCGATCTGGACGACGCCCAGCGCCTCGATCGTCGAAAGCAGATGACGACGGCCTGGCGTCGCTGGCCGCGCGCGTCCGAAGCCTTGCGCCCGCAGCGCGATGCGGCGGGCTTCCTTCGCCGAGAGGGTTTCGACCATGCAAGCAATTGAGCTTGGGTCGGCGCATCGCGCAAGGCGCTGAGAGCGCTACCATCAAGGCTTGGCCCCAACGCTGAAAGATCCTACCGATGCCCGCTCAGTCGCTTGGGAGCCGCCGCATGACCGTCATCGACAAGGGCCAGGCCCGCCTGTCGTTCGTTCCCGAGGTCGGCGGCGCCGTGTCGCGCTTCACGCTCGGCGGGCGCGATGTGCTGCGGCCCGCCGCGCCCGGGACGAGCGACGCCCTGATGACCGCCAGCTTTCCGCTGGTCCCGTTCTGCAACCGCATCCCGCACGGGCGGTTCGTGTTCGAGGGGCGCGAGGTCGTGCTGCCGCCGAACCTGGCTGGGCATCCGCATCCGCTGCATGGTCAGGGCTGGCGCTCGGCCTGGACCGTCGAACACGCCGCCGACGGCGAGGCGCTGCTCTCTTACCAGCACGCGTCGGACGCCTGGCCCTGGGCCTATCGCGCCGAACAGCGCTTCCAGCTCCTCGACTCGGGTTTCCGCGCCCAGCTGACGGTGATCAACACCAGCGACACGGCGATGCCGGCGGGCTTGGGCTTCCATCCCTATTTCCCGCGCCGCCTGGGCGAGACCCTGACCGCCGCCAATGACGGCGTCTGGCTGATCGACACCGATGTCCTGCCGACCGAGCATCATCCGGGACCGTGGGAGGCCGACTGGGCGGCGGGGGCCGCGGTCGAGGGTCATGGCCTGATCGACCACTGCTACACGGGGTGGGACCAGCGCGCGGTGCTGCGCGCGCCCGGCCAGCCCGACACGGTGATCACGGCCTCGGCCGAATGCCGCTGGCTTCACGTCTATGTCCCGCCGGGCGAGGACTTCCTATGCGTCGAACCCTGCGCCAGCCGCCCAAACCCGTTCGGCGAGGGCGACACCGGCATGGTCGTGTTGCAACCGGGCGAAAGCCGCTCGATCTGGATGGAAGTCGTTACGGCGTGATGCCGGCCTGGGCCTTCAGGCGGGCGACCATGTCGCTGGACAGGTAGCCGTCGGCGGGCAGTTGCTGGCTCTGCTGCCAGGCGCGCAGCGCCTTGCGGGTGTTGGCGCCGACGACGCCATCGGCGGGTCCGGGATTGAAGCCGACGCGGGCGAGGGCGATCTGGGCGGCCATGCGGTCCGACAGCGACAGCGCCGTCTCCTGCGGCCACGGCGTGACCAGGGGACCACCTCCGGCGAAGCGGTCGGCCAAGAGGCCGATGCCCAGGGCGTAGGACGTCGAGTTGTTGTAGGTCCGGATCGCGAAGTGGTTCGGCAG
>NZ_CALCDX010000134.1 GCF_937900395.1 uncultured Caulobacter sp. | reverse complement strand
ACGTCCGGCCGGCGATCGTGACGGCTGTCGGGGGTGGTCGAGCGGGAAGCGCTCGTCGGTCTTCCTTAGCTTGGGGAAGACGTCTTCGCGGCGGATCCAGCGGCAGGCTCCTTGAAACACAGGACGAAGCCTTGGCGGTGAAGGCATAGGCGAGCGCGGCAGGCCTGGGCTGAAATCGCCCGGGCGTTCCGGGACCGGGGTTCGTCGCCTCGGCCCGCCCGTCGGGGGCCTCTTTCGGAAGCGGGTTAAAACCCCGCGCGTCGAGGGCTCACCGGATAACGGCTACGCGGAGCGTCGGGCTTCGTCGAAACGGCAATCACTACTCACACTCCGGACGAACGTCCGGGCGCTCCGCGTCCCTTCCATCCCCTCAGCGAGCGATCGCGTGAAGCTGATGAAACACGTCCCCTCCCCTCGATGGCGAAGGGTAGGGGTGGGGTGAATACGACGTCCATTGCAGCGCGCCGCCGCCAGCTCAGCGATCACCCCATCCCCAACCCTTCGCCATCAAGGGGAAGGGAGTGCCATGTCTCACGATGGGCGAAGGTCCCGACTCTTAAGCCGCCGTCTTCTTGCGCAGGCGCGCCAGGCGCCGCAGCCGCCGCCAGAAGCGGGTCTTCTCCGGCTCGGGATAGGGCTGCAGGTTGCGGAAGAACTCCTCGGCGCAGGCGCGCCACGAGAACTTCTCGGCGAACTTGCGCACCACCGTCCGGTCGAGCTCGAGGCAGGCCAGGCAGGCTTCCTTCAGGCCGTCGGTCTGGCCGGGGGCCAGGACGCCGGCATTGGAGCCGGGGATGATGTCGACCGGACCCGGGGCCGAGAACGCCGCCACCGGCACGCCGGCCGCCATGGCCTCCAGGATCACCAGGCCGAAGGTGTCGGTCAGGGACGGGAAGCAGAAGACGTCGGCGCCCGCGAAATAGCGGCCCAGCTCCTCGCCGAACTTGGCGCCCAGGAACTTCACCTCGGGATATTTCTCGGCCAGCTCCTCGCGCTGGGGACCGTCGCCGATGACGACCTTGGTGCCCGGCAGGTCCAGGCTGGCGAACGCTTCGATGTTCTTCTCGACGGCCACGCGGCCGACATTGAGGAAGATCGGGCGGGCCAGGCCCTCGAAGATGTCCGGATCGCCGGGCTGGCGCGGCTTGAAGATGTCGGTGTCGACGCCGCGCGACCAGGGCGAGAGGTTGCGGAAGCCGTGCTTGGCCAGCTCGTCGCGCATGGTGGGCGTCGCGACCATCAGCCGGCCCGACGGCTTGTGGAACCAGCGCATGTAGGTGTAGCCGGCCGCCAGCGGCAGCGGCAGGCGGGCCGAGACGTATTCGGGGAACTTGGTGTGGTAGCTGGTCGTGAACGGCAGCTTCCATTCCAGGCAGATGCGGCGGGCGGCCAGGCCAATCGGGCCTTCGGTGGCGATGTGGATCGCCTCGGGCTCGAACAGCTTGAAGCGCTCCTGCACCGGCTCGTAGGCGCCGATGGCCAGCTTGATTTCCGGATAGGTCGGCAGCGGGAAGGTCGGGAACTGGTCAGGGCTGACGACGTCGACGATGTGGCCCATGGCGCGCAGTTCGTCGACCACCCGGGTCAGGGTGCGAACCACGCCGTTGACTTGCGGTTCCCAGGCATCGGTAGCGAGCAGTATCCGCATCAGGCGACGGCGGGCTCCGGCAGGGCTTCTTCGGTCGGGCTTGGCAGCTTGCGGCTGCGGTCGATCACCGACCAGGAGCGCAGCTTGGCCCATTCGAGAATCTCGAGGCGGCCGTCGGCGTGCTCGGCCACGGCCGTGCAGCTTTCCACCCAGTCGCCGTCGTTGACGTAGGCGACGCCGTCGATGTCGCGCATCTCGGCCTTGTGGATGTGACCACAGATCACGCCGTCCACCCCCCGACGTCGAGCTTCGTCGGCCACAGCGGCCTCGAAGTTCTCGATGAACTGCAAAGCGTTCTTCACCTTGACCTTCAGATAGGCCGAAAAACTCCAGTATCCGAACCCCAGGCGGCGACGGGCGCGATTCACCAGGGTGTTCAGCATGAGGATGGTTCTATAGGACCAATCCCCGAGGAAGGCGAGCCACTTGGCGTGCTGGACGACGCCGTCGAATTCGTCGCCGTGGACAACCAGATAGCGCTTGCCGTCCGCCGCCTCGTGGATGATGTCGCGGGCCACCACGACCCCGCCGAAGTGGACGCCGCAGAACTCGCGGACGCGGTCGTCATGGTTGCCGGGCACGTAGATGACCTCGGTGCCCTTGCGGGCCATGCGAAGGATCTTCTGGACCACGTCGTTGTGGGCCTGGGGCCAGAACCAGCCGCTGCGCAGCTTCCAGCCGTCGATGATGTCGCCGACCAGATAGAGCTTGTCGCACTCGATATGGCGGATGAAGTCCAGCAGCAGCTCGGCCTGGCACCCTCGCGTGCCCAGGTGCAGGTCGCTGATGAAGACGGAACGATAGCGGCGGACGGCGACGTCGGCGCTCATGGTCGTACCCCCGTTCGGCGCCGCAAGATCGCTCCGTCCCCGGATCGGCGCGACGGCGGCCAACGGCAGGCGATTAAGCTGATTGCATGTCGCTTTGATGAAGCGGGGAGGCTTGTCTGGCCGATCCGACCCGGGCCGGGTTACGCAGGGTCAGCCCGCCGATTGACCAGTTTCGGCGCATTTGTCAAAAATCTGGGCGCTCAAGCTAGGCCTTTGCGGGCATGGGCTTGTCCAGCCTGTTGCGGCGCAGCATCGCCCGCACTAGATCACGCCGATGGACGCCGCCCGCCTCGCCAAGGATACCCCCAAGTCACAGAAGACCCGCGCGCGGATTCTGGACTGCGCGATGCATCTGTTCGCCGAGATCGGCTACCATGCGGCGACCAATCCGGCGATCGCCGACGCGGCGGGCCTGACGCGCGGGGCGATGCTGTACCACTTCCCGACCCGCGAGGCCTTGGTCGAGGCCGCCGTGGCCCACATCCAGGCCGAGCGCTCGACCCTGTTCCGCGCCGCCGCCGACAGCCTGCCGCCGGGGGCGGACGTCACCGAGCACGCGATCGACAGCTACTGGGACCTGCTGCACAGCACGCCGTTCCAGGCCTTCGCCGAGCTGGAGGCCGCCGGCCGCACCGACCCGGCCATCCAGGCGCTGCTGGCGCCCGCCCAGGCCGAGTTCGACCGGGCCCAGGCCGGCGATCACTTCCTGAAGATCCTGCACGCCGGCGCTGGTCCGCGCTTCCAGGCCAGCCGCGACCTGGCCCGCTTCATGCTGGAAGGCCTGGCGCGCACGACCCTGACCTACGACAAGGACGGCCGGAAGGATCGCCTGTTGGCCGTGATCAAGCGGGCCACGCACATGCTGAACCGCAAGGGCGACATTCAGGACCTCTGGCCGGACTAGGCGGCTAGCCCTTCAACGCCTTGGGCAGAACGCTGGCGAAATAGTCGAGCTCGGCCGGGCTGGCCGTGCCGACGCGAATCCAGGTCGGGTGGCGCGGGCTGTCGAACACCCGGACCTCGACGCCCAGCGAGGCCAGCGTCTTCTGGAACGCCAGGTTCGGCTTGCCGCAGTCGACGAAGACGTAGGTGCCGTAGGACGGCAGGTATTTGAGGCTGTTGGCCTCGCAGATCGCGTAGATCTTCTTTCGGCAGCCCTCGAGATAGGCCTTGGCGCCCGCGAGATAGGCCGGGGCGCCATAGCAGGCGGCGGCCGCGGCGAGGCCGGGACGGCCCTTGTGCGTCGGGATCAGGCTCTTCAGCGTCCGGACGCGATCGGCCCGCGCGGCGATGAAGCCGACCCGCAGGCCAGCCATGCCGTAGACCTTGGAGAAGGTGCGGGCGACGATCACGTCGTGGCCCGCGCGGACCAGGTCCATCATCGAGTTGCGGACGGGGTCTGGGCTGATCTCGATATAGGCCTCGTCGACGATCACCGGGCAGGTCTTGGAAACCTCGACGCAGAACGCGCGCAGGGCGTCGGCGTCCAGCAGCAGGCCGGTCGGATTGTTGGGATTGCAGACATAGACGCAGCCGGCCTTCACGGCCTTGGCGCGTTCGGCCAGGGCGGGGAGGTCGATCTGCTGGTCGGCGGCGAGCTGGACCCACTCCAGGCTGGCGCCCTGGCGCTGGGCGTAGAGCAGGGGCGTCGCGTAGCTCGGTTGCGGGGAGACCACCGGTCCCGCCTTGGAGAAGGCCGTCGACAGCAGCGACAGCGCCTCCAGCGAGCCGTTGCAAAGGCCGACCTGATCGGGCTTGAGGCCGTCATGCTCGGCGATCAGCTTGACGAGGGGCGGCTCGAGCTCCCAGCCGTAGTAGGGCGCTTCGGCGAGAGCCTTGGCGGCGGCCTTGCGGGCCGCGGGCGCGGGGCCGAACGGGTTCTCGGTGACGCCGAGGTGCGCCTTGATCGCCGGCGGCGCGGTCGGGTCCACCGAGGTCTCGGCGGCCAGCGCCAAGCCAGGCGCCAGGGCCGCGCCACCGATCAGAAGTCCGCGTCGCGTCGCGTCCATGAGCCGTCTCCATCCAAAGTCGCGTCTAGTAGAGCGCTGTCGATGACAGGCTCAAGACAAGCTTCAGGTCGGCGCGACGGGGAGGGCGGTGGTGAACTTGATCTGCTCCATCGCGAAGCTGGACGACACGTCGCTGAGCGGCGCGGTGGCGATCAGGCGCTTGTAGAAGCGGTCATAGGCGGCGATGTCCTTGAGGACGACCTTCAGCAGGTAGTCGACCTCGCCGCTCATCCGGTAGAACTCGATCACCTCGGGCAGGGCCTTCGCCCCTTCCGCGAAGAGCTTCAGCCACTCCTCGTCGTGGCGGCCGGTCTTCACGGCCACGAAGACGGTCAGGGGCAGGTCCAGGGCCTCGCGATCCAGCAGGGCGACACGCGCCGTGATCACGCCCGCCTCCTGCAGGCGCTTGATCCGTTTCCAGCACGGCGTCTGGGTCAGGCCGACGCGCTCGGCGAGATCGGCGATCGGGACCGTGGCGTCCTCCTGCAGGATCGCCAGCAGCCGCCGATCGATATGATCGAGATCAATCATCTCTGCATTCCGCGCTGATCGAGAATAAAATTCTCTCTACGCGCGGATTGGTGCGCAATCCAGTAATGCCTTTCTCCGAATCCTCGCCATCCTGGGGAGCCTCCGCAGTCGCGAGGTCTCGATGCTGGCGTCCTTTACCCGTCACCCCCGTTCGGTCGGCGAAAGCTATGGTCAGCACATGGGCATGGCGTGGAGCTTCGGCTTCACCCTGATCGGCGCCGGTCTCGCCTGCCTCGTCCACGGTCTTCTGCCCTTCGCCTTCGAGCGGACGGGCAGCCGCACGGTGAGGCAGCTGAACGAGCGCCTCTCCAGCCGCTGCGCGCGCGCCGACGCCCATTTCGCCGCAGCGCCGATCCCGGGCGAGACCGTCCGCGGATGACGACCTCCGCCCTGCGTCTCAGCGCCGGCAAGCTGGCGCCGGGGCTGGCGGCCGGCCTCGGCCTGGCCATCCTCGCCAAGCTATTGTCTCAGTCTCTGCACGCCCCCGCGCCGCTGATCGCGGTGGTCCTGGGCATGATGCTCGGCGCCCTGGGTCTGCAAGCCCAGCTCGGCGCCGGTCTCGACATCTTCGCCAAGCCCGGCCTGCGCCTGGGCGTCGCCATGATGGGCGCGCAGATCAGCTGGGCTGAATTCGCCGCCCTGGGCGGTCCCGCCATCCTGGCCAGCGGCGTCGTGGTCCTCGGCGGCCTCGCCATCGGCGCGGCGGCGGGCCTGGCGCTGGGCCTGCCCTTCGCCGAAGCCCTGATCGCGGCCGCCGCCTGCTCGATCTGCGGCGCCTCGGCCGCCCTGGCCGCGTCGCAGGCCGCGCCGGCCAGTCCGGCTAATCAGCGGACGACCGCCCTCGTCATCGTCGGGGTGAACCTGCTCTCCACGATCGCCATGCTGGCCTATCCGCCCCTGGCCCACGCCCTCGGGCTGACCGCGCACCAGGCCGGCGTCTTCTTCGGCCTCTCCATCCACGACGTCGCCCAGGTGGCCGGCGCCGGAGCGTCGGTCTCGCCGGAGACCGCCAGCACGGCGGCCCTGGCCAAGCTGGCGCGGATCGTCTGGCTGGGTCCGGCGGTGGTGCTGATCGGCCTGGCCTTGACCCGCAGCCCCGAAGGCGGCCGCGTTTCGGGCCTGCAGGCGCCGCCGGCCTTCGTGATCGGCTTCGCGGCCCTGGCGGTCGCGCGCGGCCTGAACCTGATCCCGCCCGCCCTGGTCCCGACCCTGGCGGCCTGCTCCAGCTTCCTTCTGCTGGCCGGGGTCGGAGCGATCTCAGCCAAGCTCGGCCCCAAGGCCTTGCTGCAGGTCAAGCCGCGCCTGGCGGTGATGCTGGGAACGGTCACGGTGGCGGTCGCGGTCCTGGCCTACGCGCTGACGAGAATATTCTTCTAAAGATCAAGGCTTGGCTGAGCACGAAACCGACTCCATGGTCGCGTCCATGAGTCGGAGGAACCCCAAGTGAGCTTCTGGACGCGCCGAAAGGCCATCGACACCATCACCGCGGGACACGCGGACAGTCATCAGCTGAAAAAGACCTTGAGCTGGCCCCACCTGGTGGCCCTGGGCGTCGGCGCCATCGTCGGCACCGGCATCTACACCCTGACGGGCATCGGCGCGGGCCTGGCCGGTCCGGGCGTCATTCTGTCGTTCCTGATCGCCGGCGCCGTCTGCGCTTGCGCCGCCCTTTGCTATGCCGAGCTCTCGACCCTGATGCCGGCCGCCGGCAGCGCCTACACCTACAGCTACGCCGCCATGGGCGAGCCGGTCGCCTGGTTCGTCGGCTGGAGCCTGATCCTCGAATACACCCTGGTCTGTGCGGCCGTGGCCGTTGGCTGGTCGGCCCACGCCCATGGCCTGTTCAAGCTCATGGGTTTCCCAGACGCCCTGCTGGCCGGACCGCACGCGGGCGGGCTGATCAATCTGCCAGCGGTGATCATCTCGATGGCGGTGGCCGGGCTGCTCGCCATCGGCACGCGGGAGAGCGCGGTGGTCAACATGATCCTGGTGGCCGTGAAGATCGTCGCCCTGATCGTCTTCGTGGTCCTGTGCCTGCCGGCCTTCGACGCTAGCCACTTCACGCCATTCATGCCCAACGGCTTCTCGGCCGCGCCCGGCCCCGACGGGGTGAAGATCGGCGTCATGGCCGCGGCCAGCCTGATCTTCTTCGCCTTCTACGGCTTTGACGCGGTCTCGACCGCCGCCGAGGAGACCAAGAACCCCAAGCGCGACCTGACGATCGGCATTGTCGGCTCGATGGCCGCTTGCACGGCGATCTACATGATCGTCGCGGCCGTCTCGATCGGCGCGTCGCGCGCCGAGGTTTTCTCCAAGAGCGAGGCGCCGCTGGTCTTCATCCTGGAGAGCCTGAGCCATCCGAAGGTCGCCCAGCTGGTGGCCCTGGCGGCGGTGATCGCTCTGCCGACCGTGATCCTGGCCTTCATGTATGGCCAGAGCCGGATCTTCTTCGTCATGGCCCGTGACGGCCTGCTGCCGCGCGCCCTGTCGCGGGTCAACGCCAAGACCGGCACTCCGGTGCTGATGACGCTGCTGACCGGCGCCCTGTCGGCCGTGCTGTCGGGCCTGCTGTCGCTGAAGGACATCGCCGAGCTGGCCAACGCCGGCACCCTGTGGGCCTTCATCGCCGTCGGCGCCTCGGTGATCCTGCTGCGCCTGCGCGAGCCCAATCGTCCGCGCGTCTTCTCGACGCCGATCTGGCAGGTCGTGGCGCCCGCCGGCATCCTGGGCTGTCTCTATCTGTTCATCAGCCTGCCGGTGAAGACCCAGGTCTACTTCCTCTACGCGCACCTGATCGGCGCGGTCATCTACCTGGCCTATGGCGTTCGCAAGAGCGTGCTGGCCCAAGCGGAGAAGGCGTCGAAGAGCGCGTAGGGGAAGGCTTCCATTCTCGGGGGCCATCGCTACAGTCTCGGTCAAAACAAGTGTTTGACGCCTCCCCTCGCGACCAGCGAGGGGCCGGACAACGGGAGAAAGCGCATGGCCCTCGACCTGGAGACCCGCGAGCAGCTGATCGATACGGTCGCCCGCTTCGTCGCCGAGCGGTTGCGGCCGATCGAGGCCAAGGTCGCCGAGGACGACGCCGTTCCCGCCGATATCGTGGAGGAGATGAAGGCCCTCGGCCTCTTTGGTCTCTCGATCCCGGAGGAGTACGGCGGCCTGGGCCTGGGCATGGAGGACGAGACGCTGGTGGCCATCGAGCTTGGCCGCGCCTCTCCGGCCTTCCGCTCGGTGTTCGGCACCAATGTCGGCATCGGCAGCCAAGGCCTCGTCATGTTTGGCGATGACGCCCAGAAGGCCCGCTGGCTGCCGGGCGTCGCGTCCGGTGAGGTGATCACGTCCTTCGCTCTGACCGAGCCCGAGGCCGGCTCCGATAGCGGCGCCGTCCAGACCCGCGCCACGCTGGATGGCGACGCCTATGTCCTGAACGGGGCCAAGCGCTACATCACCAACGCCGGCAAGGCCTCGCTGTTCACGGTGATGGCCCGCACCAATCCCGACGTGAAGGGCGGCGGCGGGGTGTCGGCCTTCCTGGTGCCGCGAGACCTGCCGGGCCTCTCGGTCAGCAAGCCCGAGAAGAAGATGGGCCAGCAGGGCGCCCACATCCATGACGTCACCTTCGACAACGTCCGGGTGCCGGTCGAGAACCGCCTCGGCGCGGAGGGCGAGGGCTTCAAGGTCGCCATGCAGGTGCTGGATCGCGGACGCCTGCATATCGCCGCCGTCTGCGTCGGCGTCGCCGAGCGGCTGATCGCCGACTGCGTGGCCTACGCCTCCGAGCGCAAGCAGTTCGGCCAGCCGATCGCCAACTTCCAGCTGATCCAGGCGATGATCGCCGACAGCAAGACCGAGGCGTTGGCCGCGCGCGCCCTGGTGCTGGAGACCGCTCGCAAGCGCGACGCCGGCGTCGGGGTGACGCTGGAGGCGGCGGCCAGCAAGCTGTTCGCCTCGGAGATGGTCGGCAGGGTCGCCGATCGCGCGGTGCAGATCTTTGGCGGCGCTGGCTATGTCGCCGACTATGGAATCGAACGTCTCTATCGCGACGTCCGGATCTTCCGGATCTACGAGGGCACCACCCAGATCCAGCAGCTGATCGTGGCGCGCGAGACGCTCAAGCAGGGCGGCTGAGCCGTTTCGGACGCGCGGCGGTTTGTCGCGGGGCGCGCGTCGCCAAGCCTGCGTCGTCTCGCCGCATAGAGGCCGCTGGAATCGTTACCAGGCGTGCCTTGGCGGGCGCGGCGCTAGGTTCCCCGCATTGGGTTTGAGAGTGTGGTGAGCGCGGCAAGCTGACGCACGCCTGGCGGGTATATTTAAGGCGCTATTAAGCACGTGGCCGCGAGCCTTTCCGCTTCACCGAGCAAGTGGATAGGCGGCGATGAGCCACGATTACGCGATCAACGAGCGAGTGGCGTTCATGGGGATCGATGACAAGGCCCGCGCGGCCTTGCGCGATCTTCGACCTGTCGTCGGCAAGGCGATCGGACCGGCCTTGGCGAGCTTCTATGCGAAGGTGGCGGCGACGCCCGAGACGCGAAAGTTCTTCAAGGACGACCAGCATATGGCGGCCGCCAGCGCGCGCCAGCAAAGCCATTGGGACGGAATCGTCCAGGCGGAGTTCAGCGAGGATTACGTCCGGGCTGTCCGCGCCATCGGCGAGACCCACGCTCGCATCGGCCTCGAGCCGCGCTGGTATATCGGCGGCTACGCGGTGGTCAGCGACTATCTGATCCGCTCGGTCCTGGAGTCGGTCTGGCCCAAGGGCTTCATGAGCAAGGGCGGCGAGGCCGCGGCTGGCGAGGCGCTCAGCGCCCTGATGAAGGCCGTGCTTCTGGACATGGACTTCGCCATCTCGATCTATCTGGAGACCATCGACAAGGAACGTCAGCGGCTGGAGGCGGAACGCCGCGAGAGTCAGGCCGGCCAAGAACAACTGGTCGCCGCCTTGGGCGCAGCGCTGGAGCGGTTGGCGCAGGGCGACCTTCAGGCCCGGCTCGCTATCGATGTGAAGCCCGAGTTCGAGAAGCTGAAGGGCGACTTCAACCACGCGGTCACTCTGCTGGACCAGGCGATGGGCGGCGTCAGCGCGGCGACGGACGGCATCCGCTCGGGCACCGAGGAGATCAGCATCGCCGCCGACGATCTGGCGCGCCGCACTGAGCAGCAAGCCGCCAGCCTGGAAGAGACCGCCGCCGCGCTCGACGAGATCACCCAGACCGTTCGCCGCGCCGCCGAGGGCGCCAATCAGGCGCAGGAGGTGGTCGCCGGCGCCAAGTCCGAGGCCGAGCGGTCGGGGATCGTGGTCGACCAGGCCGTCGCGGCCATGGGCGAGATCGAGACTAGCTCGCGCGAGATCGGCAATATCATCGGGGTGATCGACGAGATCGCCTTCCAGACCAATTTGCTGGCCTTGAACGCCGGCGTGGAGGCCGCGCGAGCCGGTGAAGCCGGAAAGGGCTTTGCGGTGGTGGCGCAGGAAGTACGAGCCCTGGCCCAGCGGTCGGCCGAGGCCGCCAAGGAGATCAAGGCCCTGATCGGCGCTTCGACCAAGCAGGTCGAGGCCGGGGTGGGCC
>NZ_CALCDX010000133.1 GCF_937900395.1 uncultured Caulobacter sp. | reverse complement strand
GCGTCGAGAGGTCGAACTCGATCCCGTAGACCTTGCCGTCGCCGGTGTTGCGGGCTGAGTACAACCAGGTGACATCGTCCGGCGGATCGTTGGCCGAGCCGGGCGCGCCGGTGTTGTAGATCTCGATCAGATCCTTGATGTCGCGATAGAACAGGTTGACGCCGAACACGCCGTCGCGACCCATGCGGCGCTCATAGCCGACATCGACGCCCCAGGCCTTTTCCGGCTCCAGGGTCGGATCGCCGCGGAAGTCGTTGTCGCCCAGCTCTTCCTCCAGCGTGACCGGCGACAGGTACTCGAAGCTGGCCCGGCGCACCGTGCGGGCTATCGAGGCGTAAACTTGATCGGCCTTGGTCAGGTTGTAGCGGATCGAGGCCGAGGGCAGCAGGACCTTGTAGTCGTTGTCCGTCTTCTCGTTGATCACGAAGTCCTGGACCGTCACATCGGTCGTTTCGTAGCGCAGGCCAGCTTCCCACTTCAGGCCGTTCGAGCGGCCCGACAGCATGACGTAGGGGTCGATACGGGTCTGCTCCAGCCGCGCCTTGCTGGTGATGGCGAACGGCTTGTAGGCCGGCGGCGTCGCGGACGGCAGGTTGTAGCGGTTGCGCGGAACCTCGCTGACGCGCGAGTCGCGGCGCTTGGCCTCATACTGCACGCCGAACTCCAGGTCGGCGCCGGCGACCAGTTCGCGCTTGTGCTCCAGCTTGGCCGTGACCTCGTCGTCGGTGATGCGGGTCTTGGCGCGGTCGCCGGTGAAGCGGTCGCCGTCGGGGAACGGGGTGGAATCGCGCAG
Source organism: uncultured Caulobacter sp. (assembly GCF_937900395.1). Taxonomy (GTDB): domain Bacteria; phylum Pseudomonadota; class Alphaproteobacteria; order Caulobacterales; family Caulobacteraceae; genus Caulobacter. The sequence continues at coordinate 9,774 of NZ_CALCDX010000133.1, read as the reverse complement.
GTACTCGGTTTCGTACTCGAACTCGTACTCGTCATTCTGGAACGCCGCGTAGCCCAGCTTGATGCTGGTCTCGCCGCCGGCCATCGGGAACTTGTACTTGCCGTTCAGCGCGTAGCTGTCCTGCTGGATGTCGACGTCGTTGTCGTTGATGGTCAGAAGGTTGGCGGTGGTCTCGACGCCGTTCCTATACTCGATCGAGTCTTCGTTCTGGTAGCGATCGGTGTGGACGTAGAACCCGCTCACCGACAGCTGGCCCGCGCCGACCGGCACGTCGTAGGCGACGTTGAACGCGCTGTCCGTGCCGTTGCGGACGTCGGTCTGGATTTCGTTGTTGTTCAGGCTGGCGCCGGGCTCGTCATAGCGCAGGCTCAGCTTTTCCTTGGGGTTGCGGCGGCCCTGGACGTTGGCGCCGATCAGCAGTCGGCCCGGGCCGACCTGGCCGCCCCAGACCGCGCCAAGCACTTCACGCACGCGCTTGTCGTCGAACCGCAGGGCGCCGACGCGGACATAGCCGCCGTCCAGCGCCAGGGCGTCGCGAAGCACGATGTTGAGGGCGCCGGCCACCGCGTCGCCGCTGCGGTTGGCGCTGTTGCTGCGCACGATCTCGATGTGGTCGATCAGCTCGGCCGGAATGCGGTCGACGAAGAAGGCCTGGTCGGCGCCGGCGCCGAATGCGCCCGAGCTGGAGCCCGAGCCGGGAACCTTCTCTCCGTTGATCAGGATCTGGGTGTAGGCCGGGTCGAGGCCGCGCAGGCGCACGCCGTCCGACTCCAGCACGTCCGACAGGAACGACACGCTGGGCACGCGCTTGAGAGCGTCGCCCACGGTCAGCGGTTCGAAGCGCTGGAAGTAGTCGAGGCCATAGTCGAGAACCGGCGCGGTCGACTCGCTGCGGTTGCGATAGGCGATCTTGGCCTGCACCACGACCTCGGACGCGACGGTCGGCGCGTCGGCGGTGGCGATCGGCGCGTCGGCCGGCGCCGTCTCGGGCGCCGCGATCGCGGCCGACGCCGCGGCCAGCGGCGCGAACGCCGCCAGCGCGAAGAGCATGGTCTTCTTCATTCTAATCCCCTTGTTGGCCGCGCGTTCTTGAGCAGGCGCGCCTAGACAGCCCCAGGGGTCGGCTTAGTTTTCGTACGCGATGTTTCGCTGACGGTTTTGTTGCAGAACCTTGAAGCGTCGCTGTTGGGAGGGCTCCAGGCCCCAGGTTCGCGACCTCATCGCCGGGCGCTCTGCAGCCATGAACTCAAGCCTGTTTAGCGGGTTCAGGGCGTTTCGCCCGTTTACCGCCGCCCGGCGGGACGCTCCAGCCAGTGCCGCAGCGCCCCGTTGACCGGGCCGGGGGCCTCCATCGGGGCCATGTGGCCGGTGCTCGGGATCACCACCAGGTGCGTGCAGCCGATCGCCGCCGCCATGGCGCGATGACCCTCGGCGGGGGTGATCTGGTCGTTCTCGCCGACGATGATCAGCAGCGGGACTTTCAACGCCCTCAGCGCCGCCTCGCCGTCCTCGCGCTCCAGGCTGTTCTGGCGCAGGAAGACCTCGCGGCCCAGGCGCTGGGTCATGTCGACGATGCGGGTGGTGAGCTCCGTGTCGTCGAGGCGCGAGGCGTCGATATAGCTCTTCATGATCGCCTGGCCGATGCCCAGGAAGGTCCCGCCCTTGGCGGCGGCCTTGTTCAGCGCTTGGCGCTGGGCCGCGCGCTGCGGCGTGTCGACATGGATCGAGGTGTCCAGCAGGGCCAGGCGCTCGATCCGCTGGGGCGCGATGCGGGCGATCTCCTGGGCCACGTAGCCGCCCATCGAGAAGCCGGCCACGGCGAAGGTCGGCTCGGCGTGTTCCAGCACATGCTCGGCCATCGCGCGGATCGTGGCGTAGGGCGTCAGGTCCGGAACCCAGATCCGCGCGACGTCGGAGAGGCCGCTGATCTGGTCGCGCCACAGCTCGGCGTCGTTGAGCAGGCCGGGCAGCAGGATCAGCTGGGGCAGGGGGGCGGTCATGGGGTCTTCTATCTCCTTCTCCCCTTGTGGGAGAAGGTGTCAGCGCAGCTGACGGATGAGGGGTTTCTCCGCATCGCCGCGCGACCCCTCACCCGGCCCTTCGGGCCACCCTCTCCCGCAAGGGGAGAGGGGAAACAAAAAGGGCGCTCCGAAGAGCGCCCTTTCGTCTTAGTGCGGTAAAGCTAAGCCTTACGCCTCGACCATGTTCTTGGCGATCGCCGCCTCGCGCATGGTCTTCTGCAGCTTCTCGAACGCGCGGACCTCGATCTGGCGGACGCGTTCGCGCGAGACGCCGTACTGGGCGGCGAGCTCTTCCAGGGTGGTCGGCTCGTCCTTCAGGCGGCGCTCGGTCAGGATGTGGCGCTCGCGGTCGGTCAGTTCGACCATCGCCTCTTCCAGAAGCGACATCCGCAGCGACTTTTCCTCGTCCTCGGCGACGCGGGTCTCCTGGGAGACCTGCTCCTCGTCGGCCAACCAGTCCTGCCATTCGCTTTCGCCGTCGGCGCGCAGCGGCGCGTTCAGCGAGGCGTCGGGGCCCGACAGGCGGCGGTTCATCGAGATGACCTCGCTGTCCAGCACGCCCAGCTTGGTGGCGATGGCGCTGACCTGTTCAGGGCGCAGGTCGCCTTCCTGGAAGGCGGCGATCTGGCTCTTGGCCTTGCGCAGGTTGAAGAACAGCTTCTTCTGCGCGGCGGTCGTGCCCATCTTCACCAGCGACCACGAGCGCAGGATGTATTCCTGGATCGAGGCGCGGATCCACCACATGGCGTAGGTGGCCAGGCGGAAGCCCTTGTCGGGCTCGAACTTCTTGACGGCCTGCATCAGGCCGACATTGCCTTCGGAGATCACCTCGCCGATCGGCAGGCCGTAGCCGCGATAGCCCATGGCGATCTTGGCCACGAGGCGCAGGTGCGACGTCACCATCTTGTGGGCGGCTTGCGGGTCCTGATGCTCTTTCCAGCGCTGGGCGAGCATGAACTCCTCGTCCTTGCTCAGCATCGGGAACTTGCGGATCTCGGTCAGATAACGAGACAGGCCGCCGTCCGGCGACATCACCGATAGAGAATTCACGGCCATCGTACTTATATCCCCTTGCGTGCGGATCCGCTCGCCAATCGCGCGCGATCATCCCCCACACGAGGGGATAGATAGTTCGCGAAGCGGCGGGTGGAAGAGCGGTAACGCATTTGTAATGTCCGAGTTGCCTGCTTGGGTATTGTACGAATGCGGCGCCATTTTGGACGCCTCGCTTTCGTAAGGGAAATAGGGCTTGAGATGATCCGTTTCGTTCTCCGCATTCTGATCGCCGCCGCCGGCCTGTGGCTGGCCGCCCGCATCGTGCCCGGCGTCACCGCCGACGGCTGGAAGACCTTGATCATCGCCGGCTTTTTGCTGGGCGTCGTCAACGCCGTGGTGCGGCCGGTGGTCACGGTGCTGACCCTGCCGCTGACCATCGTGACCCTGGGGCTGTTCCTGCTGCTGGTGAACGCGGCGATGATCGGGATCGTCGACTGGCTGCTGGACGGCCTGCGCGTGCCGGGCTGGTGGGCGGGGATCCAGGTCGCGGTCGTGACCGGCGTCGTCAGCTGGATCGGCCAGGCGTTCCTGGGCGGGCTGGAGACGGAGCGGGAATAGGGCCAACGCAAACTTTTCGCCGTCATCCCGCGCTTCATGCGCGGGACCCATTTGTCCGCCGCAAGTGAGGTGCGGGTCCCCGTGCTCACGTGGAAGCTGAACCATGGGTCCCGCGAACAAGTCGCGGGATGACGGTGGGGTTGGTTGGTGGGGTGGACGTCGCGGCAAGCTGCATCCTCGTCCGACCTGAGATAACCTCGGTTTCCGGGAGGAAGCCGAGATGAAGATCACCGGCGTCAATCACCTGGCCCTGGTCTGCCGCGACATGGCCGAGACGGTGCGGTTCTACACCGAAGTCCTGCAGATGCCGCTGGTGAAGACCGTGGCCTTGCCGGACGGCGGCCAGCACTTCTTCTTCGACTGCGGCGGGGGCGCGTGTCTCGCCTTCTTCTGGTGGCCCGACACTCCGCCGGCCGCGCCGGGCGTCGCCTCGGTCAAGGCCTTCCCCGCCGAGGCCAAGACCGCCGTCGGCTCGATGAACCACGTGGCCTTCACCGTCGACGAGGCCGATCTGGAGGCCTGTCTCGAGCGGCTGCAGGCCGCCGGCGTCCCGGCCTTCCCGATGGTGGTCAATCACGACGACAGCGAGATGGGCGTGGCCCGCAAGCTCCATCCCGGCGTCTTCGTCCGCTCGGTCTATTTCACCGATCCCAACGGGATCATGATGGAGCTGGCGGCCTTCACCCGCGCCTTCGGCCCCGAGGATGTCCGCCACGAACCCGCCCGCGCCGCGGTGGACGCCTGATGCCGCGCCTGCGCCAGGTTCCGCGCGCCGAGGTCGCCGACAAGGGAACGCTGAAGCTCTACGACCTTTTGTTCGGCGATCGCGACCCGGTGGCTGAGCCGGGCACGGCCACCGGCACGCGCGGCGACTGGCGGACCGTCTTCGCCAATAGCCCGGATGTGCTGCGCCACGCCGCCCAGGGTTTCGCCCTCTATCGCGATCCGGCCCGCAAGATCGACCCGGTGCTGCGCGAGCTGGCCCAGACCCGCGCCGGCTGGGCGCGCGGCAGCCAGTTCGTCTTCTCCCAGCACTGCAAGTCGCTGCGCGGGCTGGGCGTCTCGGAAGCCAAGATCGCCGCCGTGCCGCACTGGTCGGTCTCCGACGTGTTCGACGCGCGCGAGCGGGCGGTGCTGGCCTATGCCGACGGGTTGGTGCTGGACGGCGGCCGGATCGCCGACGGCGTGTTCGCGGCGCTGAAGGCCTTTCTCTCGGACGAACAGATCCTGGAGCTGACCTACATCACCTGCCTCTACGAGATGCACGCGGTGATGAGCCGGGCGCTGCGCACCGAGTTCGATGACCGCGACGAGCCGGTGGTCGAGGTCGCCGCGCCGGAGGACTTCGCCGCCCGAGACTTCATGGATACGGGCCGGTAGGGAACTCTTCTCGGACCAAAAGGCCCGCCTCCCCAGGCCTTGTGCCTGGGGTCCAGGGGGCCGCCGCCCTCCGAGCCGGTCGGTGTCGCTCTACGTCGACAGCCTCGGCCGGCCATCGTCGCGCCAGCCGAACGCTGGGTCCTCGCCACGAGGGCGAGGAAGGCGAATTCTCGGTGGGGCTTGAGTGTCGTGAATAGATCTAGTTCACGGTAAATGCGCCCGAAAGCACTGTGACGGCGTCGTGAAGTTTTCGCGAAATGATCCCGTGGCGGCCGCCTCATTAGCAGGCCGTTAGCCGAGAAATGGTCCCTCGCCACCTGTAGTGGAGGCGTACGCATGTTCACTTTGCGGGACACGGTTTCTTCTCTGGCGCCGGCGCGTCAGGATGACCTGGGCAGGTCGCTCTACGAGCGTTTCCGCGAGGAGCCCGACACCCTGATCGTCCCCGTCGTGGACGGCGAGGATCGGCCGATCGGCATCGTCGAGCGCAACGCCTTCTTCCTGCGCATGGCCGCCGAGTACGGCCGGGCCCTCTACGCCAACCGTCCGATCTCGACCCTGATGGACCGCGAGCCGCTGGTGGTCGACGCCGACACCGAGCTGGCCGAGTTCACCACCGACAGCCTGTCCTACCGCGCCTCGGATCTCTTGCGCGGCTTCATCGTCACCGAGAACGACCGCTATCTGGGCGTCGGCACGGTGCTGGGCCTGCTGCAGGCCAGCAACGAGACCAACCGCCGGGGCGTGGCCCAGATCGCGCGGCTGGCGCACTACGACCCGCTGACCGACCTGCCCAATCGGGTGCTGTTCCAGAAGTCGCTGGTCGAGGCCCTGGCCCGCCGGGCGCGCAAGGACGACCAGCTGGCGGTGCACTTCATCGACCTCGACCGCTTCAAGACCGTCAACGACACCCTGGGCCATCCGCTGGGCGACGCCCTGCTGCGCGAGGCGGCCGAGCGGTTGCGGCGCTGCGTGCGCGAGGGCGACACCGTCGCGCGCCTCGGCGGCGACGAGTTCGCGGTGGTGCAGACGGGGCTCTCCGACATGTCCGGCGCCACGCGCCTGGCCGCCCGCATCGTCACGACCATGGCCGCGCCGTTCGATCTGGCCGGCCACCAGGTGGTGATCGGGGCCAGCGTCGGCGTGGCGGCGTCGCCCTCGGACGGCGAGGACGCCGACGAGCTGCTCAAGAAGGCCGACATGGCGCTCTACCGCGCCAAGGGCGATGGCCGGGGGGCCTTCCACTTCTTCGAGCGGGCCATGGACGAGCAGCTTCAGGCCCGGCGGGCGCTGGAGCTTGACCTGCGCCGCGCGCTGCAGGACGGCGAGTTCCAGCTGTTCTACCAGCCGCTCTATCACCTGGACGACGAGCGGGTGACCGGCTGCGAGGCCCTGCTGCGCTGGCTCCACCCCGAGCGGGGCATGGTCTCGCCCGCCGACTTCATTCCGCTGGCCGAGGAGATCGGCCTGATCGTGCCGCTGGGCGACTGGGTGCTGCGCAACGCCTGCGCCGAGGCCGCGCGCTGGCCCGACCACGTGCGTCTGGCGGTGAACCTGTCGCCGGCCCAGTTCCGCGACCGAGGCCTGGTGGCCACCGTGGTCTCGGCCCTGGCGGCCTCGGGCCTGCCGGCCCATCGCCTGGAGCTGGAGATCACCGAGTCGGTCCTGCTGCAGGACAGCGCCGCCAACATGACCATGCTGCACGACCTGAAGGCCCTGGGCGTGCGGATCTCGATGGGCGACTTCGGCACCGGCTACAGCTCGCTGAGCTATCTGCGCAGCTTCCCGTTCGACAAGATCAAGATCGACCAGACCTTCGTGCGCGACATCCTGCACGACAGCGACGCCCTGGCGATCATCAAGGCGGTGCTGGACCTGGGCGCGTCGATGGGCGTCGTGACCACGGCCGAGGGCGTCGAGACCCAGGCCCAGCTGGACGCCCTGCGCGGCCAGGGCTGCGCCGAGATCCAGGGCTACTTCATCAGCCGCCCGGCCCCGGCGGCGGAGATCGCGAAGATGCTGGGGGTACAAGAAACCTTCTCCCAGAGGGAGAAGGAGGGGCCCGCGCCGCAGGCGTGGGAGGATGAGGGGTTACAGCGGTCGAGGGCTTAACCTCTCACCCCAACCCTCTCCCTATGGGAGAGGGAGCGCCTAGGCGATCTTCTTCAGCGCCGCGCCCAGCTCCTCGACCATCTCCGGCGTCGTCGCCCACGAGCACATGAAGCGCACAGTTCCGTCTAGGAACCGGTAGACGAACCAGCCTTCGCCGCGCAGGCGTTGCAGGGTGGGCTCGTCCATCTCGACGAACAGGCCGTTGGCCTCGACCGGGTGCTTGAGCGGGAACGGCATCAGGCCCGCCAGCTTTTGGGCCATGGCGTTGGCGTGGGCCGCGCGGGCCGCCCACGGGCCGGTCGAACCATCCTCGCCCAAGAGGCCCAGCCAAGGCGCGGCCAGGAACCGGCCCTTGGAGACCAGCTGCCCGGCGTGCTTGAGCCGCGAGTCCAGCCGGCGGGCATGGGCTGGGTTCAGGAACACCACGGCCTCGGTCGGGGTCGAGCCGACCTTGGTCCCGCCCATGACGAGAATGTCGACGCCCATCCTGGCGACGCTCTTGAGATCAAAGCCGGCGGCGACGGCGTTGGCCAGGCGCGCGCCGTCCAGGTGGACGCCGTAGCCCTTGGCCTTCACCGGCGCGACCAGGGACCGCAAGTGGTCTTCCGAATAGACGGTGCCGTACTCGGTGGCGGTGGTCAGGGACAGGGCCGCCGCCGGCTGGCGGTACGAGACGTCGGGCTCGGCCAGCGCCGCCTCCAGCGCCGCGACCTCGATCTTGCCCGAGGCGCCGGGCAGGCCGATCAGGCCGACACCCTGGCCGAAGAAGCCGGGCGCCCCCGTCTCGTCGGTGCAGATGTGAGCATGCTCATGAGCCAGCACCGCCTCGTGCGGCTGGGCCAGCACGGTCAGGGCGAAGGCGTTGGCGGCCGTGCCCGAGGCGGTGAAGCGGACCTCGGCGTCGGCGTCCAGCAGGGCGCGGATGCGATCGGCGGCCGCGCGGCTGACATGGTCGGTTCCATAGCCGGAAGCCGTCCCGCCGTTGGCGGCGACCAGGGCGTCCATGACCTCGGGCATGGCGCCGGCGACATTGTCCGAGGCGAAGTCGAAACGGGGAGCTGTCATGCCCCCTGGATAGGGGCGCGCGCGGGTTCCGGGCAAGCGGAACCCGCGCGACCAGCGGCTATTGGGCGGCCGCGAGCGCCTGCGTCAGATCCGCCAGGATGTCGTCGATGTGCTCCAGGCCGATCGACAGGCGCACGTAGCCGTCCGAGACGCCGGTCGCCAGCTGCTCCTCGGCGCTGAGCTGGGAGTGGGTGGTCGAGGCTGGGTGGATCGCCAGGCTGCGGGCGTCGCCGATATTGGCCACGTGGTAGAATAGCTTCAGGGCGTCGATGAACTTGCGGCCCGCCTCGCGTCCGCCGGCCAGCTCGAAGCCGACGAGGCCGCCATAGCCGCCCGACAGATAGCGGTCGGCGCGCTCGCGCTGCAGGCCGGTCTGGACGCTGGGGTGGATGACGCGGGTGACGCCCGGCGCCGCCGACAGGGCCTTGGCCACGGCCGCGGCGTTCTCGGCGTGGCGGGTGATGCGCAGCGGCAGGGTCTCCAAGCCTTGCAGGATCTGGAACGCGTTGAACGGCGACAGGGCCGCGCCCAGGTCGCGCAGCAGCACGGTGCGGGCCCGCAGGATGTAGGCGATCGGACCCAGCGGCTTGGCGGCTTCGGCCCAGACCGCGCCGTGATAGCTGGCGTCGGGGGTGTTCAGCGTCGGGCTGCGCTCGGGATGGGCGGTCCAGTCGAAATTGCCGCCGTCGATGATGACGCCGCCGATCGAGGTGCCGTGGCCGCCGATGTATTTGGTGGTCGAATAGACGACGATCGCCGCGCCGTGCTCCAGCGGCCGGGCCAGCAGCGGGGCGGCGGTGTTGTCGACGATCAGCGGCACGCCCAGCTTGCGGCCGATCTCGGCGACCTCGGCGATCGGGAAGACGCTGAGCTTCGGGTTCGGCAGGGTCTCAGCGTAGTAGGCGCGGGTGCGCTCATCCGTAGCGCGGGCGAAGGCCTGCGGGTCTTCCGGATCGACGAAGCGGACCTCGATCCCCTGGTCGCGCAGGGTGTTGGCGAACAGGTTCCAGGTGCCGCCGTAGAGGTCGGTCGAGCTGACGATGTTGTCGCCGGCGCGGGCCAGGTTCTGGATCGCGAAGGCCGAGGCCGCCTGGCCCGAGGCGACGGCCAGGGCCGCGGCCCCGCCTTCCAGGGCCGCCAGGCGCTGCTCCAGGATGTCGGTCGTGGGGTTGCCCAGGCGCGTATAGATGTTGCCGAGCTTGCGCAGGGCGAAGAGGTCGGCCGCGTGCTCGGCGCTTTCGAACTGGTACGAGGTCGTCTGGTAGATCGGCGGCGCGACCGCGCCCGTCGCGGGATCCGCGCGCCAGCCGGCGTGCAGGGCCAGGGTCTCGGGGTGAAGCTTGCGGTCGGACATGCGGCGTTTCCTCGTAGTTCCAATCTGGGCGGCGACAAGCCGACCTTAGCCGCGCGAGCGCCCGCGATGAGGTCCGATATTCTCGCCGGCGTCGTAGAAAATCTTCGGGTCGCGCCCTAGGACCGAAATCAATCCGCCGAGATCATTTTCTTTCGTCATCCCGGCCGCAGCGAAGCGGAGAGCCGGGACCCAGGGGCCGCCGCACTGCCGCTCGCCCCTGGGTCCCGG
>NZ_CALCDX010000132.1 GCF_937900395.1 uncultured Caulobacter sp. | reverse complement strand
GACCCGCCGCCGGTCGGAAAAGCGCGCCGTCAAAACGCCCAGGGTCAGGAAGACCACCGCCGATAGCATGGCGTGGCCGGACGGAAAGCTGGCGTTGACCGCCTCGACCGCGCGATAGGCCATGTCCGGCCGCTCGCGGCCGAACAGCGCCTTGAGGCCCTGGCTGACCGTGACGCCGCTCAGCGCCCCGCCCAGCAGCAAAAAGCCCTCGCCCCAACGGCGCAAGGACGCCAGCAGCGCGAAGGCCAGCAGGATGATCAGGCTCAGCACCGCCACCGAGCCCAGCGCCGTTATGTCGACGGCGGCGACATGCAGCCAGTCCGGTCCAACCAAGGTTTCGGGCCGCCCCTCGACCCGCAGAGCGCGCAGAACAGCCAGGTCCAAGGCGTGCGTCTCGCCCTCCGCCACCTCGTCGGCGATGGCCAGGAACGCCATGGCGCCCAGGGCGGCGATCAGTAGCGCGGTCACCGCCGCGACCTCGCGACGCGCGGTGGTCAGCAGTCTTGGGAAGTCGAGGCGAAACACGGATAGAGACCTCTTGGACCGGCTTGAGACACAATTAAAGCAACAACATTTCTCTTTTGAAACATGAACTTAAGCCGAACAGGCCCGTTCAGGTCAGGACCATGTGGAGCCCGCTAGGCTCCAATCCTGGACAAAGGAGTTAGACATGAAACGCATTTTGACCGCTTCCGTCGCCGTGCTGATGCTGGCCAGCGGCGCGACCGCCGCCTCGGCCCAGGCCTATCGTCACGACAACCGCTACGACAGCCGCGACCGCGCCTATGAACAGGGCCGCCGCGATCAGGCGCGTCACGAGGCCCGCCAAGACCGTAGAGAAGACCGCCGCGAATACCGCCGCTGGGCCAAGGGTCAGCGTCTGGACGCCCGCTATCGCGACCGCGCCTACTATGTCAGCGACTGGCGCCGCCACGGCCTGCGCGCCCCGCCGCGCGGCTATCAATGGCGCAAGGTCGACAACCAGTACGTGCTGGCCGCCGTCGCCACCGGCCTGATCGCCTCGGTGATCATCGCCAACCGCTAAAAAAGCGCGTGGAAAGGGCGTCGCCAGCGCGGCGCCCTCTTCCCTCCCCCTGGGTCAAGGCGCTAATCGGGAAGCATGCCCGAGTTCGCCGAAACCAGCTCCGCCCAAGATCCGCTGATCACCCTGGTCCCCGACAAGTGGGTGACGCTGCGCGATGCGTTCGGCGTCGACAGCGACATGAAGGTTCCGGCCTTCAGCCACCGCGATCCGCACGTGCCGGAGATCGACAGCGCCTACCGCTTCGATCCCCAGACGACCAAGGCGATCTGCGCGGGCTTCGCCAAGGACCGTCGGGTGATGGTCCAGGGCTATCACGGCACGGGCAAGTCGACCCACATCGAGCAGGTGGCCGCGCGCCTGAACTGGCCGCTGGTCCGGGTGAACCTGGACAGCCACGTCTCGCGGATCGACCTCGTCGGCAAGGACGCCATCGTCCTGAAGGAAGGCAAGCAGGTCACCGAGTTCCGCGAGGGCATTCTTCCGTGGTCGCTGCAGCGCCCGATCGCCCTGGTGTTCGACGAATACGACGCCGGTCGCCCGGACGTGATGTTCGTGATCCAGCGCGTGCTGGAAGCCGGCGGCAAGTTGACCCTGCTGGACCAGAACCGCGTCATCCGCGCCAATCCGTATTTCCGGCTGTTCGCCACGACCAACACGATCGGCCTGGGCGACACCACCGGCCTCTATCACGGCACCCAGCAGATCAACCAAGGCCAGATGGACCGCTGGTCGATCGTCACGACGCTGAACTACCTTGAGCACGACGTCGAGGCGGCGATCGTCCTGGCCAAGAACCCGTCCTACGACACGGCCGAGGGCAAGCGCACGATCGCGGCCATGGTCCGCGTCGCCGACATGACCCGCAACGCCTTCATGAACGGCGACATCTCGACGGTCATGAGCCCCCGCACCGTGATCACCTGGGCCCAGAACGCCGAGATCTTCGATCACGACGTGGCGCTGGCCTTCCGGCTGACCTTCCTGAACAAGTGCGACGAGCTCGAGCGCCCCACGGTGGCCGAGTTCTTCCAGCGCGCGTTCGGCACGGACCTGCCGGAAAGCGCGGCGCGGGTGAAGGTGGCTTAAGGGGGCCGCGCTTTCCGACAAGACAGCGTCATCGGAACCGCCCAAGGTGGCGGACCGTTTCGACGTCCAAGCTTCACGGAGACGCCCCATGACCGAAGTCACCTACACCATCGTCGAGCATGACGGCGGCTGGGCCTACAAGGTGGGCGACACCTTCTCCGAGACCTTCCCCAGCCACGACGCGGCGCTGAAGGCCGCCCAGCGCGCGGCCGGCGAGCAGCGCCTGCCGGGCGAGACCGAGGGTATCGTCTACGAGGACAAGCAGGCCGTCTGGCATCAGGAGCTCTCGTCCGGCGACGACCGTCCGGCGACCCGCGTGCGGGACGCCGAATAGGCCGGATCTCTCGCCGTGGCCGCCGCGCCACGTTGTCCCGCTTTCGGAGCGACGACGGGAACGGCGCCCACGGCCAGGCTTTGTAGAGATGTGGGTCGACAGGGTCGGCCCGTCTCTAGGAGCCCTCAATCCATGGCCGGCAAGCCGCTGAAGATCGTGCCGCCCGTCTCGGGCGTGGCCGAAATCTACGACCTCGGGCGGGGTCCCGAGACCACCGCCCAACGCGTCAAACGCCTGCAGGCCGAGGCTCGCATGCTGGCGCGCGAAGAGGTCGAGCGGCTGGAGCGTGATCTGCGCCGGCTGGCCGACCAGGCCCAGGCCATCGCCGAAGGCGGCGAAGCCTATCCGGCGGGCGTGCGCGAACTGACCGGTCGGATCTCGGTCGAAACCACCCAGCGGGCGGAAATCCTCCAGGCGCTGTTGCAGCGCCTGGGCTGATCGCTCCTCAGGCCGCGTTGGCCATCCGCCGCAGGCGGCGGGCCAGGTCCTCGGGACGGTCGGCGACCTGGTCGAACAGCGCCTGCACCTCGGCCTCGCCGAAACCGGCCGCCCGCAGGGTGCGCCAGGCGCCGGCCAACACCGCCTCGGCGATGTCCAGGCGATCGTCTGTCAGACGCAGTCCCGCGCCGAAGGGGCTGGAGGATAGAGACGGCGGAGCGAGCGGCGACATCAGAGCTCTCCTGCGACTGGGGAGTAATGTTCCTTTTTTGTTCTCATTTCGACGCGGAGTCGAGTCCCGCCAAGCTTCGCCGCGACAAAAAGCCCCAGGCCGGGGGGACCTGGGGCTCGAAGGCGGATCGCCGGCTCACAACGGCGACCCGTTCGTCCGTATGTCTCAGCGGCACACGGTGCGTTCGGAGTAGCGGCCGCTCCAGCGATCGTACTCGCGGGTCGTCCAGCATTCGCGGTCGCCGTAGTACGGCCGCGGGGCGTAGCCATAGCCATAACCATAGTAGCGCGGGGGCGGCGGAGGCGGCGGCGCATAGGCCCGGCGGCCATAGTAGCGATCGTCGTAACGATCGCGCCGATCGTTGTCGGACAAGGCCGCGCCGACCGCCAGGCCCAGTACGCCGGCCGCGATGGCGGCCACTGCGACGTCGTCGCTCTTGTCCTTGTGATGACGGTGATAATAGCGCGGATCGGCCGAGGCCGAGGTGGCGGCGGCGACCAGCGACAGGGCGGCGACGCCGGCCCCGACCCGGCCCAGGGTGTTGACGAACTTGCGGACCATGAAGGCCTCCCTGACCTTTCGCTTCCCGGCGCGGCGCGCCGCCCCGAAGCGTCACGAGGACGATCAGCCTTCCCGCCTGAACGGCGCCTGAACGAAATTGTCGGGTTCCTGGAACCGGTTTGTTCATCTTTTTCCGCGAGCGTGCCGGAGACGAAATTCGCGCTCCCCGGAGACCGCCATGACCACCACCGTGTCTTACGCCCAAGGCCAGGCCCTGCAGGTCCTGTCTTTTGAAGTCGGCGCCCAGACCTATTGCGTGCCCGTCAGCGCCGTCCGTGAAATCCGCGGCGTCACCCCGCCGACCCCGCTGCCCGACGCGCCGCCGTTCGTGCGCGGCGTCATCAACCTGCGCGGCCAGGTCATGCCGGTCATTGATCTGTCGCAACGCCTGGGCAAGGGCGCGGCGCAGGACGGTCCGCGCCAGGTCATCATCGTGGTCGAGAACCAGACCGACGTCGCCGGCCTGCTGGTCGACGCCGTCTGCGACAGCTTCACCGTCGAAGCCGACGCGATCAACCCGCCGCCGTCGCTGGGCGACGTCGAGGAATCGCCGCTGGTCTCGGCCGTGATCACCACCGGCGAAGGCGACATGACGGTCCTGCTGGCCGTCAGCCGCATCCTGCCGGAACGCCCGATCGCCCTGGCGGCCTAAACGCCTGGCGCGAGCCGCGCGCCGGCTTGCCACTTTCCGTCGCATCGAACACCTTGCTCGCCAGAGTCGGGGGTGGGGTCGCGTATGACGGTCGAGACGGTTGAACTTCGTGCGGGCGAGCCAAACGCCTTGTGGCGGTTATGGGCGTCGGTGCACAGACTGTTTCCGACTTGGTCGCTGATCCCCGAGAGCTTCGTGACGCCCGGCGCCTGGGGCTATGTAGGCCTGGACTTCATCAGCGGCTTCCGACGCAATCCCTCGACCGTGAAGGCCTTCGCCCTGCTCGATGGCGTCAGCGACGAGCTGTTCGACGGATTGACGGCCCTGGCGGCGCTGAACGCGCGTCGACAGGACCAGCTGTTGCGCGTGGTCATCCTGCTCTATCTGACCGTCCCCCTCTCGATCCTCGCCCTCGTGGCGGAACTGGCTGGGGCCAGCATGATCACCTTCGTGAAGGCGAACCTGAGCGTCACCGTGGGTCTGGCCGCGACCGCGACGCTCGCGCCCCTCGGCTACATGATGAGCGCGTGGCGCGCCAAGCAGTTGATCGGCGTGCTGGACCTGATCCGCATCGAGCGCCAGCAGCAGCCCTAGGCGGCGCTGGCGTTGCGAAACGCGTAAAGCGGTTCGCGCCAAACATTTGTTCGAATTCCCCCTTCCGCTTGCCCCGGACGGGACGCTAGTCTCCTTTTCAAAGATAACGGAGACGAGCATGAAGGCCGCTGTTCTGCGCGAGGTGGGCAAGCCCCTCGAGATCGAGACCGTGGCCATCGGCAAGCCCGGCCCGCGCGAGGTGCTGATCCGCACCAAGGCCGCCGGCGTCTGCCACTCGGACCTGCACTTCATCGAAGGCTCCTATCCCCACCCCCTGCCCGCCGTGCTGGGCCACGAGAGCGCCGGGATCGTCGAGGCCGTCGGCTCGGAGGTGCGGACGGTCAAGGTCGGCGACCACGTCATCACCTGCCTCAATCCCTATTGCGGCCACTGCGAGGTCTGCCTCACCGGGCACATGAACCTCTGCATCAGCCCGGAGACCCGCCGGGGCAAGGGCGAGGCGCCGCGCCTGTTCAAGGAGGACATGAACGGCGGGACGGGTCCGATGGCCCAGTTCCTGAACCTGTCGTCCTTCGCCGAGATGATGCTGGTGCACGAGCACGCTTGCGTCGCCGTGCGCAAGGACATGCCGTTCGACCGCGCCGCCCTGATCGGCTGCGCCGTGACGACGGGCGTCGGGGCGGTGATCCAGACCTCCAGCGTCCGGGCGGGCGAGACCGTGGCGGTGATCGGCTGCGGCGGCGTGGGCCTGGCGACGATCAATGGCGCGGCGATCGCCGGCGCGGGCCGGATCATCGCCATCGACCGCGTGCCGGCCAAGCTGGAGCTGGCCAAGACCTTTGGGGCGACGGACGTGATCGACGGCTCGCAGGTCGACGACATCGCCAAGGCGGTGATCGAGCTGACCGGCGGCGGCGTGCAGCACAGCTTCGAGGCCATCGGCCTGAAAGCCACGGCCGAAGCCTCGTTCAAGATGCTGAAGCGCGGCGGCACGGCCAACATCATCGGCATGATCCCGGTCGGCACCAAGATCGAGCTGCACGGCCCCGACTTCCTGGGCGAGCGCCGCATCCAGGGCAGCTACATGGGCTCCAACCGCTTCCCCGTCGACATGCCGCGCCTGGTGGACTTCTACATGTCGGGCAAGCTGAAGCTGGACGAACTGATCTCGCGCCGGATCAAGCTGGAGGACGTCAACTCGGCGTTTGATGAGCTCAAGCGCGGCGAGCTGGCGCGTTCGGTGATCGTGTTCGAATAGTTCACGACACCACTCACCGCGGCCTCCCCAGGCCTTGTGCCTGGGGCCCATCGATCCGCTGCTTCTGTCTCCCCAATAATCGTTCGAGCTTGCCGCGCCTTGATGCCTAAAGGCCTATCAAGCTGAACGCTGGGTCCTCGCCACAAGGGCGAGGAAGGCGGGAATAAAGTGGGATGACCAACTATCTGGTCTAGTCCAGTTGTCACACAGCTGAAAAAGAAGTCGTGCTACTTCCGGCCTAGTTTACCGGAGTCCCGTCATGCCCCAGATCGATCGCCGCGGCCTGCTGGCCGCCATCGGCGCCCTGACCCTGCCGCCCGCCCTGGCGCGCGCGGCCGCCATCGACGCCGACGTCCGCAGCGGCGCGATCCAGGACGTC
>NZ_CALCDX010000131.1 GCF_937900395.1 uncultured Caulobacter sp. | reverse complement strand
GCCAACTGCCCACGTCGCGCACGCTGGTGAAGCCCGCCATCAGGGTCGCCCGGGCATGGACCGCGCCGACATAGGCCTGCTGAGCGGCGCTGCGCAGCAGGGGTTGGGCGATGTTCTCGCTCTGCTCGTCGTCGACCAGGTGGGTGTGCATGTCGATCAGGCCGGGCAGGACCGTCATCTCGCTCCAGTCGACCAGCGGCCCATCGGTCGGATCGCTTGTCCAGGCGGTGACGGCGGTGATCCTGCCATCCTCGATACGGATCAGACGGTCGCTCGCCACCCCGCCGGACTGCGGGTCGATCAGCCGGCCGACGCGGACATACGAGACCTCCGCCGCGCTCGCGGCGGTCGCCAGGGACGCCGCCAGCGCGGCCAGGAAGAGACGAGCCGTCATCAAGAGGTCTCCGCACCGCGCCGACGCGCCCGCCGCATCAGCAGATAGATGGGCGCGCCGGCGACCATCAGAGCCACCCCCCAGAAGGTCACCGACCAGCCCGCGCCGTAGAAGGTCCAGACCGAGTAGACCGCCGCCAGGATCGCCACCACGGTCAGGGACGGCGACAATGGCATCCGCCCCTCGCGCCCCAGCTTCAACACCGCCAGGGCGGAGGAGAGGTAGGCGAACAGGCACGAGGCCGTGGCCAGCAGGGCCATGAAGGTGAAGGCGTCGGCCATCGACTTGGCGTAGTTCATCAGCACCAGGACGGTCACCAGGCCGCTGGAGACCAGATGCGCCCGCACGGGCGTTCCGTTGGCCGAGGTCTTGCCGAACCAGGCCGGAAACACGCCCTCGCGCGCCATGGCCGCCGGCATTTCGCCCTGCAGCAGCACCCAGCCGTTCAAGGCCCCCAGGGCGCTGATCGCGGCGAAGGCGGCCAGGACCAGCCGCAGGTCGCCGCCGCCGTGATAGGCCACGAAGTCCACCAGCGGCGCATTGGACCCCTTCAGCACCGAGACCGGCGTCAGCAGCAGAACCCCGGCCGAGACGATCAGATAGACGAAGCCGGCGACCGCCGTGCCCAGCAGGGTGGCGCGCGGGATGTTGCGCTCGGGCCGATCGACCTGCTCGGCGGGAATGGTCGCCGACTCCACGCCCAGCAGGGCCCACAGGGTCAGGGCGGCCGCCGCGGTGACGCCGCCGCCGGACAGGGCCGAGGGCTCGAACGGCGCGATCGCGGCCGGCCCCTTGCGCAACAGGATCAGGCCGGCCAGCGCGGCCACGGCCGCCAGGGGCATGAGCTTGAGGATCGTGGTCAGCAGCTGGGTCCAGCCGGCCGCCCGGGCGCCGACGCAGTTGATGGCCGTAACGGCCCACAGCACCGCGACCGTGACCAGGGCGGCCAGGCCCGGCGTCTTCGCCAGGGCCGGGAAGAAAACGCTGGCGTAGCTGACGCTGGCGATGGCGATCGCCGCGTTCGCCACCCAGACCGAGATCCAGTACGACCAGGCGACCATGAAGCCGGCCGGACGGCCGAAGGCCTCCTCGGTATAGACGAAGGGGCCGCCGGGCCGGGGGAAGGCGTGCGCCAGCCGCGCGAACACCAGGGCCAGGCAAAGGGCGCCGCCGATGGTGATCAGCCAGGCGATCACCGCGTTCCAGCCGTAGGGCGCCAGCGAGGCGGGCAGCATGAACACGCCCGAGCCGATCATGTTGCCCACGACCAGCGCCACGCACATCCAGAGGCCGAGGGGTTTGGCGGTCGGCTTGGTCATTCCAGAAGTCCGACCTCCCCGGCGAATGCCGGGGTCCAGACCGAACCCGACAGGGGGGCGGGCTTGAGCGCGAAAAAGCGGCGCATCAACTTCAAACGCTCCGGATGAAACTGGCCCGGCATGCGCCGGGGAGATCGGAAGAAGGGCGTGGCGAAGGCGAACGAAAAAGGGGCGGCCTTCCGGACCGCCCCTTCGTCTTTCCCACCTTGAACTAGAACTGCTTGCCCAGCTTGATCCCCAAGGTCCGGGGCTGGTTGGGCACGATGTAGGTCATCGGATAGCAGAGGCTTTCGGCGCACTCGGCGTAGCGGTTCAGGCTGGCGCGCTTGTCGAAGATATTCTTCAGATAGAGCGACAACGACAGACCGTCCTTGTCGATGCCCGTCGAGAGATCGACCGTGGAATAGCGCGGCTGCTTGCCGATCAGGCCGCGCTCCAGCGTCCGCAGATCGGTCCAGTTGCTGGTCTGGCCGACGTACGAGCCCTGGGCGAAGGCGTCCCAGTCGCCCAGATTGAAGTCGTAGCGGACGGTGACATTGCTCTTGAACTTCGGCGTCACCGGCAGGACCTGGCCATCCGGCGCCTGGGGCGAGGCGCACTGGGTGATCGGGTTGCCCGCGCTGTCGGTGAAACCGCAATAGTTCGCGCTCAGCTTGGCGTCGGTATAGGCGGCCGAGGCGTTGATCGTCAGGCCGCGGGCCGGAACCCAGGTGACGTCGCTTTCCACGCCCTTGATGCGGGCCTGGTTGGCGTTCTTGATCTCGGTGAGGCCGTTGGCGCCGAGGATCGAGAACTGGAAGTTCTTCCAGTCCTCCAGATAGACCGCGCCGTTCCAGCGGAAGCTGTTGTTGAACCAGGTGGTCTTCCAGCCGGCTTCGTAGTTCTTCAGATAGTCGGCCTGGTACGGCGGCAGGGTGCTGCGCCGGTTGATGCCGCCCGGCCGGAAGCCCTTGGAGTAGGTGGCGTAGACCAGCTTGTCGCCGTCGATCTTGTAGGTCAGCGTCACCTTGGGAACGTTGCCGCTCTCCTTGACGCCCTTATCGAGGTTCGTGCAGGGCGAGCCGGCGACCACCGGCCCCTTGAAGCACGCCCGCTCGCCGGTCGAGCCGTAGCCCGCGCCGTAGCCGTAGAAGCCGACCAGCGTGTTGTGCGCCTTGAAGAAGCGGATGCCGGCGGTCAGCATCAGCTTGTCGGTGATGTCGTACTCGGCCTGACCGAACACGGCCTTGTCGCGATCGACGCGGTTCTGCTTGGTCAGCCAGATGGTGCCCGTATAGCCCGGCACCGAGATGTCGCTGCCCAGGCCGTCGATCTTGTAGTTCTGGAAGATGTTGTGCTTCTGCTTCTGGTAGAAGCCGCCGACCACGAACCGCAGCTTCTGGTCCTGCGGCGAGGCGATCCGGATCTCGTGGCTTTCCTTGCGGTAGCGGTCCTTGCCCTGGATGTACTGCGAGGGATTGACCAGGTTGCCGGCGTTGTCGGTCCAGGCGAAGCCCGAGCCCAGCTGATCGTAGAAGTACGAGTAGTCAGTGTAGTCCGAATTGACGACGTCGTTGCGCTTCAGATACGAGCCCGAATAGGTGACGTCGAGATTGGCGACCTGCCCCTCGATGGTCATGGCCGCCTGGACCCACTTGTCCTTGCTGCTCTCCGGATAGAAGTGGGTGACCTTCAGGTCGCCGACCTTGGGGTCATAGGCGAACAGGCCGCCCACCTTCTGCACCTGACCCATGACCTGGGGCGTGACCACCCAGTTGTCGTCCAGCTCGATGCGCAGGGCCGCGCGGCCGCCCTGGGTGTAGACGGTGTTGTAGTCGTCCTTGACCCGGGCCTTGTTGAAGATGGTGACGTCGTTGGTTGGGTCGTCGTCGCCGCGGGTGTAGGTGCGCGAGCCGGCGACGTTGTCGATATAGCCCGCGTCGCGCACGTCCCAGCCCACCAGGCGGACCGCGATCTTGTCCGACAGCGGCATATTGACGAAGCCTTCCAGCGTGTGGCCGGTCCCGCCGTGATCCACCTGGTTCAGCTCCAGATCGACGCCGGCCTTGAAGCCGGTCGAGGTGGGCTTGTTGGTGATGATGCGCAGCGTGCCGGCCTGGGAGCTGGCGCCGTACAGCGTGCCTTGCGGACCCGCCAGGGCCTCGACCCGGGCGACGTCGTAGACGTGGATGTCCAGGGCGCCCTGGATGGTCGTGACCGGCTGCTCGTCCAGATAGACGCCGACGCTGGGCAGGGAGCCCGAGTGGTTGCCGTCGCCGCCGCTGGCGACGCCGCGCATATAGACCTGGCCAAAGCCCGGGCCGCTGGTCGTGAACGACACGCTGGGAAGGTACTTCACATAGTCGACGAAGGCGCCGACTTGCAGCTGCTCAAGCTTCTCGCCGCCCAGGGCCTGGATGCTGACCGGCACGTCCTGCAGGTTTTCCGAGCGCTTCTGGGCAGTGACGACCACCTCTTCCAGAGCGGTGGCGCTTTGCGCGGCCTGGCTTTGCGCATGGGCCAGCCCCGTCATCATGGTCGAAGCCAGCAGAGCCGCCGAATAGGCGCCAACCTTTCTCGAACGCAGCAATCCCGACGCCATGGTCCACTCCCCCTCACCCCATTTGAGGGAACGATGTTCGACCCGCGCCCAAGAGTCCGGCAAGGTTGGAAATTGCGGTCCGGCGTCAATTCCGGCGACTGTTGCAGAAATGGCAAGAACCGCGACAGATGGTCAAATAACGGGCGCATCCGGATAGGCGTCGAGCACCGGCCCCAACGCCTGCTTGAGGGGCCCCAGATGCGATTCGAACTTCTGCCAGTGCTCGACAGCGTCCTTGAAGATCGGCCGCCGCACCTGCTCTGAACTGGCGGTCCGCACGGCGCGCTCGGTCTTGTGCGGCGTCAGGCAGGCGTCCTCGAACGGCAGGCCGCAATGGGCGAGCAGGGCGCGGATCTCGGCCTCGGGATCGGCGATCATCGCCTCGTAGATGACCCGATGGACGCGGCCCGGCAGCACGGCGTCGAAGTGCGCCATCAGCTCGACGTAGTCGGCGTAGTAGCGGCCGATGTCGGTCAGGTCGTAGCTGAACGCCTGCCCCCGCGCGAAGTGCTGCTTGAAGCCCGAGAAGCAGCAGCCCAGCGGATGACGGCGCGCGTCGATGATCTTGGCGTTGGGCAGGATCAGGTGGATGAAGCCCGCGTGCGCGAAGTTGTTCGGCATCTTGTCGATGAAGAACGGCTTGTCCGTCTTGCGCTGGACGCGGGTGCGCTCGATGAACTCTTCGCCGAGCTCCCGCAGCTGGTCGGGCGACAGCTCGGCCAGCACCTCGGGATAGCGGGACTCGGCGCGGTGGGCCGTCTTGCCGCCCAGGCGCCGCGCCATGACGATCAGGTCGGGCAGCTCCATCGTGCCCTCGACCAACGAGTGGCTGGCCAGGATCTGCTCGATCAGGGTCGAGCCGGCGCGCGGCAGGCCGACGATGAAGATCGGATCGGGCGCCCCCGCCCCCTGCCCCGCCCGCGCCGCCAGGAAGGCCGGCGTGAACACCGCCTTGGTCCGCGCGGTCTCGGCGACGTTCTCCTCGGGATCATAGTCCAGCTGCTTCCGGCGGATCGCCGCGCCGGCGGCGTAGTGGGCGAACGAGGCGTTCCACGCTTCGGCGTCCTCGTGCGCCTTGCCCAGGGCGTAGTGAAGGTGCAGCCGGTCGTCGTCCGACAGGCCGGGCACGTCGAGCGCGGCGGTCATGGCCGCGACGTCCTCGGGGCCGAACTTGACGGTCTTGAGATTGGCCAGGCTCCACCACGCCTCGCCCAGGGTCGGCGCCTGGTCCAGCGCCTTGCGGTAGGCGGCGATCGAGTCGGCCTGGCGCCCCACGGTCTTCAGCGCGTGGCCATAGCTCATCCAGCCCTTGGGCTGGTTGGGATAGTCGGCCAGCATCCGCTCGCAGACGGCGATGGCCTGCTCGTACTCCCCGAGCCGCGCCAGGATCGCGGCGCGCAGGTTGGCGTAGCCCGGATGGCGCGGGTCCTTGTCGGTCAGGCGCTCGATCTCGGCCAGCGCCTCCTGGTTCTTGCTCTGACGGTAGAGCATGGTCGCCAGGTTGTGGCGGGCGGCGGCGAAGTTCGGGGCCAGCTCCAGGCAGCGGGTCAGCAGGGCTTCGGCGTCGGCGTAGCGGCCCAGGCGCGCGCCGGTCTCGGCCAGCATGCGGATGGCGGCGACGTCGGCGGGATCGGCCTTCAGCCGCTCGCGCAGCAGGCGCTCGGCCTCGCCCAGGCGATCCTCGCCCAGCGCCGTAGCGGCCTCGACCAGCAGCGGATCACGGGTCGAGGCGCGCAACTGCCGGGCCAGGGCCCGCTCGGCGCCGGCCTCGTCGCCCAGCAGGGACAGGCTCTCGGAGAGGCCGCGCCAGGCTTCAGAGAGGCGCGGCTCCAAGGCGCTGGCCCGATCAAAGGCCTGCGCCGCCTCGGCCGTGCGGCCCAGGCGCTCCAGGCAGAGGCCCAGCTCCAGCTGGGCCAGCGGCAGGTTGGGAATCGCCTTGGCGAGGGGGGCGACGGTTTCCAGCGCCGCTTGAACCTCGCCCGACAGACGCAGGGCGGTCGCCAGCAGGCGCGTGGTGTCGGCGTGGCGCGGCACGACCTCCAGGATCGCCCGCGCCTGCTCGACGGCGAGACGCGGATCGCTCTCCAGCAGCCGCTCGGCGTTGGCGAACGCGTCGGCGAGGCTGGCGGCGGGAGCGGTCGTGGTCGTCATGGCGCGAGGAGAGCGGGCGGAGGGCGGGGGTGTCAATTGTCCTTCCTCCTCACCCGCGAAGCGGGGGAGGTGGCGCGATGCGGAGCATCGTGACGGAG
>NZ_CALCDX010000130.1 GCF_937900395.1 uncultured Caulobacter sp. | reverse complement strand
GTGATCGTTTGGGACCGCGGCACCTGGATACCGATCGGCGATCCGCATCAGGGCTATCGCGACGGCAAGCTCAAGTTCGGCGTCGGCGGCCTGCTGCAGGCGACGGCGCCGGGCGTGCCCGGACGCGGTGTGACGCTCGTCGCCGCAGTGCTGGTGCCGGCGGTCGCGGTCGCCGGCCGCCGACGCCCCCCGGCGCGTTCTGCCGAACCTCGATCAGCGCCGGGCTCTGGCGGGCGGCGGGCTCGCGTTGGGGGATCCGCGCGTGCGCCGCGCGCTCGGCGGTCCGGTCGACGGCACCCACGGGGCCTCCGTTCTGCGGCCCGGTCGACGGGGCCGCCGTAGCGTCGGCCCGCGCCAGGAGAGCGGGAGCTCGACGGCCTCGCGGCTACCCCGACTTGCGGGACGCGACACGTGGTGGTCGGCGCGTCGCGACGCGGGCGCCGCGAAGGCCACGCGGTCAGGCCGTCAGCTGCGGCGACGTCTGGTCGCGTCGCGTGACGGTGAGGAAGCCGACGAGCACCACGATCCCCGCGAGCATCGCCAACGGCACGCCCACGGGCCATCCCGCCTCGCGCTTGCGGCACCGGCGGTCCCTGCTACTTCAGCCAGGGGGACCAGATGTACGCCAGGATGTGCGCCACGAGGGCGATCACGAAGAACAGGCGCGCGCCATCGATCAGGCAGGCGTGGTTGAGCGCATCGGAGAACAGCGCATCGCCGTCGCCAACCAGCGCAGGGATGATGCCGCTGTTGGTGGCGAAGGGGCCGGCGACGTGGTTCTCGGGTCGGCGGAGATATACGACCCTTCAGCCGGTACATACACCCCGACCGGATCGTTGACGAACGCCCGCTCGCTGGCCGTCGGCGTGTAGAGCTGATCCAGTTCCTGCGCAGGTACGTCCGCCAGCAGCCGCGGGTAGGCCTCCACGGCCGTGCGCTGCAGGTCGCCGTCGCGCAGGCCCGGCACTTGCCCGGCTATGTCGATTTTGCCAAACGTGCCAATTCGCAAATTCGCGTCTGTACGCGCAAGGATGCCGTGTATGTCAGCGTCCCCTTCCCCGACACATTCAGGGAGTACCCGCCTTTGCGTGATGCGGTTCAGGCCTGGCGGCCGGATGCGCGATTAACCCGCATTGACGACCGGATCGGGCGCGCGGCGGATCATCTCGATCACTTCGTCGATATTGGCGACGGCGATGGTCAGGCCGACCAGCACGTGGCCGCGATCGCGGGCTTTGCCCAGTTCGAACTTGGTGCGGCGGACGACGACTTCCTCGCGGAACTCGACGAACAGCTGCAACAGCTGGTGCAGGCCCATCTGCTCGGGCCGTCCGCGGTTCAGGGCCAGCATGTTGACGCCGAACGAGGTCTGCAGCGCCGTGAAGCGGTAGAGCTGGTTCAGGATCACTTCGCCCGAGGCGTCGCGCTTCAGCTCGACCACGATGCGCATGCCGTCGCGGTTGGACTCGTCGCGGATGTCGGCGACGCCCTCGATCTTCTTCTCGCGGACCAGCTCGGCGATGTGCTCGACCAGATTGGCCTTGTTCACCTGATACGGGATCTCGGTGATGATGATGGCCTCGCGACCGGCGCGCAGCTCCTCGACGCTGGCCACGCCGCGCATGACCACCGAGCCGCGGCCCGTCAGCAGCGCCTGGCGTGGCGGGGCGCGGCCGATGATCTCCCCGCCGGTCGGGAAGTCGGGGCCAGGCACCAGGTCCAGCAGCTGGTCGGTGGTGCAGTTCGGCTCGTCGATCAGCAGCAGGCAGGCGTCGATGATTTCGCCAAGATTGTGCGGCGGGATGTTGGTCGCCATGCCGACGGCGATGCCGCCCGCGCCGTTGACCAGCAGGTTCGGAATCCGCGACGGCAGGACGGTCGGTTCCTGCTCCTTGCCGTCGTAGTTGTCGGCGAAGTCGACGGTGTCCTTGTCGAGATCCGCCAGCAACGCCATGGCAGGCGGGGCCATGCGGCACTCGGTATAGCGCATGGCCGCGGGCATATCGCCGTCGACCGAGCCGAAGTTGCCCTGGCCGTCGATCAGCACCAGGCCCATCGAGAACGACTGGGTCATGCGGACCAGGGTGAAGTAGATCGAGGCGTCGCCGTGCGGGTGATACTTACCCATCACGTCACCGACCACGCGGGCCGACTTCACATAGGGGCGATCCGGCGTCTGCCCCTGTTCATGCATCGAAAACAGCACCCGACGGTGCACGGGCTTGAGACCGTCGCGCGCGTCCGGCAGGGCGCGGCTGACGATCACGCTCATGGCGTAGTCGAGGTAGGAGCGGCGGAGTTCGTCCTCGATGTTGATCGGGGCGATATCCCCGCGGGAACCGTCGGCGGGGATGGTGGTGTGTTCGTCGCTCAAGGGAATTTTTCGCCGTCAGAATCGGACACGGAACTGTCGGAAACTGTTAGCATTCCGACGGGGCGGACGCCACCTTTACGGCCGCTTCGCCCCCAGTCCCCGCTAGTTCAGAAGGAAACCCCGTCATGCGCAGCCTCACCCTCGCGACGACCCTGGGCCTCGCCGCCCTGATCACCGCCGCGCCGGCCCTGGCCCAGACCGCCGCGACCGCCCAGGTAAAGGGCGGCGACGGCAAGGACTTGGGCGTCGTCACCCTCACCGAGGCTCCGCGCGGCGTCCTGCTGAAGCTGGAACTGAAGGGCCTGACGCCCGGCTGGCACGCGGTCCATTTTCACGAGAAGGGCGACTGCGGCACGCCCGACTTCAAGTCCGCCGGAGCCCACGTCCACACGGCCGCCACGACGGTCCACGGCCTGCTGAACCCCGACGCCAACGACAACGGCGACCTGCCGAACATCTTCGCGAGCGCCGACGGCTCCGCCACGGCCGAAGTCTATTCGACGCTCGTCTCGCTGAAGGGCGCCGGCGGCCGGCCCGCCCTGCTGGACGCCGACGGCTCGGCCATCGTCGTCCACGCCAACCCGGACGACCACAAGAGCCAGCCGATCGGCGGCGCCGGCGCGCGCGCGGCTTGCGGCGTGATCAAGTAGTCGCTTAGCTCCCGCCGAGACTCACCCCTCGGCGGGACACCCTATGCGTATCTGGCGATTTTCGACTCTCGCTCTGCTGCTGGCCGCGGCAGCGGCCTGCGACGGCTCCAAGGGCGATCGCAAGGCCGAAGCCCCGCCCCCACCGCCATCTCAGGCCGCGCCTACAGCACCCCCGCAAGCCACAACGCCGCCGACCGAGTTGGTCTCCCTCGCCTGGCGGCCGGCCAATTCCAACCAGAACCTGCAGGCCTTCGACCTTGAGGTCTCCGGCCTCGACGTTCTGGCCGTCTGCCACGTGCCGCCCGGCTGGACGATCAACGCCACCGGCGCGGGAGAAGGCGTCACCGAACTGAAGGGCCAGGCCACGGTCGGCGCGGCCTATGTCAGCCTCGACGACATGCAAGACATCGCGGGCCTGTTCCTGGTGCGCGCCCGGACGGGCGAGCCCTTGGCGGTCAAGGGCGAGATCACCACCGGGACCTATGGCGGCGACCAGGCCGAGCTCAAGGCCACGCCCGCCCTGCTCCGCCGCGAGGCCGCCGATCGCTGCCCGCCGCCGAAGGGCTAGGCGGCTTCGGCCAGCGCCTCTTCCGGCTTGATCCGCTTTTCGGTCATCGCGACCAAGGCGACGCCGACCATGGTCGCGCCGCCGCCGATCAGCAGCTGCGGCGTGAGCTTGTCGCCCAAGAACAGGATGCCGATGGTGCACGAGACCAGCGGCGTCAGCAGGAAGTAGGGCGTCACGCGCCCGGCCTCGCGTCGCTGCACCAGCCAGAACAGCAAGGCGCTGGCCCCAACCGTCGAGACCACGGCGGCGAATAGCACCGCCGCCCAGGCGATAGGCGGCGCGGCCTTGATGTGCTCGACCTGCCCCGTCTCGAAGACGAACGACATGGTCAGCAGCACTGGCGCTGCGACCAAGGCGGTCACGCCTTGCATCTTCAGCGGCTTGATGCCGGGCGTCTTGCGCACCAGCACCGTGGCCACGGCCCAGCAGGCCCCCGCGAAAACGATCAGCGCCAAGGCCGGCAAGTCGCCCGCCCCATGCGGATCAAGGCTCATCCAGGCCACGCCCACGAAGGCGATCACCAGGCCGATGACCGCCGGCGGCCGCATGCTCTCGCCCAGCATCCGCCAGGCGAAGATGGCGGTGAACGGGATCCACAGCTGGCTAGCCACGACCAGCGGGCTCAGCGCCTTGGCCATGCTGAAGGCGACGTAGATGATCCCGAAATGGATCGGTCCGGTCAGCAGAACGATCGCCAGCACCTTGCGCGGCTCAGGGAACGGCGGCCGAATGAACGGAAACAGGAAAGCCAGCGCCACCAGGAAGCGCAGGCCGCCCATCAGCATCGGCGGCAGGTACAGCGTCGCCACCTTGGCGGCGGCGTTGTTGATCCCCCAGGTCAGGATGATCGCCAGGATGGCGAGGTATTCCAGGCCGGTCAGGGGAGAGGACTTGGCGGACATGGCCCCGCTTGGACCAGACCCGCCGCTGCGGGTCAATCGCGGCTCAGGCGACGCCGACCACCTTACGGACGGCGGATGTCAGCAGGGCGAGGTCCGCGTCCGGCGTCGTGAAGGCCGGCGTCAGGTAGATGACCTTGCCCATCGGCCGGATCCAGGCCCCCAGCTCGGCGAAGCGCGCGCAGAGATCGCCGACGGCCAAGGGCGCATCGAACTCCACCACGCCGATCGCGCCTAAGATCCGGACGTCGACGACACCCCGCCCGGTCCGGCACGGTTCAAGACCCTCGGCGAGCGCGGCGCCGACCCGCGCGACATCCGCCGCCCAGGCGCCGTCCTCGAACAGGTCCAGCGAGGCGTTGGCGGCGGCGCAGGCCAGCGGATTGGCCATGTAGGTCGGCCCGTGCATCA
Source organism: uncultured Caulobacter sp. (assembly GCF_937900395.1). Lineage (GTDB taxonomy): Bacteria > Pseudomonadota > Alphaproteobacteria > Caulobacterales > Caulobacteraceae > Caulobacter. The sequence continues at coordinate 3,338 of NZ_CALCDX010000130.1, read as the reverse complement.
GCGCCGCGCTGGCGTCGTCCGACCAGAAGGCTTCGAAGATCTTGCGCGCGGCGACAGCGGCCGACAGCGGCAGCGTGCCGCCGGTCAGGGCCTTGGACAGGGTGACGATGTCGGGTTCGACGCCCGCCGCCTGCATGGCGAACAGGGTTCCGGTACGGCCAAAGCCGGTGAAAATCTCGTCGAAGATCAGCAGGACGCCGTGCTTGTCGGCGAGCCGGCGCAAGGTCCTCAGAACCTCTGGCGGATGCAGCAACATGCCGCCGGCGCCCTGCACCAGAGGCTCGATCAGGATCGCCGCGATCTCGCCGCCGCGCTCGGCGAGCAGCGCATCCAGCGCCGCCTCGCTGTCGGCGTCGCACGGCAGGTCGGCGATGACCTGGGCCGGCATGACGCCCGCGAACAGGCTGTGCATCCCCTCCTCGGGGTCGCAGACCGTCATCGTCGCCAGGGTGTCGCCGTGATAGCCGCCCCGGAAGGCCAGGAATTTCGTGCGTCCCGCCACGCCCCGATTGATGTGGAACTGCAGCGACATCTTCATGGCGATCTCGACCGAGACCGAGCCACTCTCGGCGAAGAAGACGTGGTTTAGGTCTCCCGGCAGCATCCGCGCCAGACGCTCGGCCAGCCGATAGGCCGGCTCATGCGCAAGGCCGCCGAACATCACGTGCGGCATCCGCTCGATCTGGTCGCGCAGGGCGGCGGCGATGTGCGGGGGGTTGTAACCGTGGCAGGCCGTCCACCATGAAGCCAAGCCGTCGACCAGTTCGCGACCATCCGCCAGGACCAGCCGGGAACCGCGCGTCGCCACGACCGGCAGCGGCGGCCGGGCCGTCTTCATCTGGCAATAGGGCCGCCAGACGTGGGGGGCGCCGGCGGTGAGCCAGTCGGGATCGGTCATGACGGTTTCCGTTTGCGGACTCGGGGCGCCTTGCCTATTCCCGCCCACCAGCCACGGCAAACGGGAAACGACATGCAAAGCCTCGACGCCTTCGCCGGCGGCAAGCTGGCGGCCCTGGGAGCCAAGAGCCTGCGGCGCTGGCTGAAGCCGACCCGCCGCCACGACGGCGCCGTGGTCGAACGCGACGGCCGTAGGCTGATTTCGTTCTCCTGCAACGACTATCTGGGCCTGTCACAGCATCCGCAGGTGCGCGCGGCGGCGGCCGAGGCGGCGCTGAACTACGGCGCGGGCGCGGCGGCCTCGCGCCTAGTGACCGGCGACCATCCGCTGCTCGGCGACCTTGAGAAGCGCTTGGCGCGACTGAAAGGGACCGAGGCGGCCTGCGTTTTCGGCTCGGGCTATCTGGCCAACACCGGCGTGATCCCCACGCTGGTCGGGTCCGGTGACGTCGTGCTGGTCGACGCCCTGGCCCACGCCTGCATCTGGGCCGGCGCGCAGTTGTCGGGCGCCAAGATCGTCAAGTTCGCCCACAACGACGTCGCCGACCTGGAGCGCCTGCTGCAGGCCGAGCGCCCCCTCGCCCGCCACGCTCTTGTGGCGACTGACGGCGTGTTCTCGATGGACGGGGACATCGCGCCATTGGATCAGCTTTCCGAGGTGTGCGCGCGCCACGACGCCTGGCTGCTCAGCGACGACGCGCATGGCGTCGGGGTGCTGGCGGAAGGCCGTGGCTCGGCCGCCTTGTTCCCCGACGCCGAGATTCCGCTGCAGATGGGCACCCTGTCGAAGGCCCTGGGCTCGTACGGCGGTTATCTCTGCGGCTCGCAGGCGGTGGTCGACCTGCTGAAGACTCGCGCCCGCACCCTGGTCTACGCCACTGGCCTGCCCCCGGCCTCCGCCGCAGCCGCCCTGACGGCGTTGGACCTGATCGAGACGCGGCCGGAGCTGACCGTTCAGCCTCTCGCCAAGGCGAGATTGTTCACCGAGCGCCTCGGCTTACCGGACGCGCAGAGCCCGATCGTACCGGTCGTGCTGGGAACCGCCGACGCCGCCCTCTCGGCCTCCGCCGCCCTGGAGGCGCAAGGTTTTCTGGTCGTGGCGATCCGCCCGCCGACGGTGCCGGAGGGCACGGCGCGGCTGCGCGTCGCCTTCAACGCCGCCCACGACGACGCCGACGTAATCCGCCTGGCCGACGCCATCGCCGCGCTGCGGGAAGCCTCCGCATGAAAGCCTTCTTCGTCGCGGGGACCGGCACCGATCTTGGCAAGACGCATGTCGGCTGCGCGCTGCTGGAAGCCTCACGCAAGCGCGGTCTGAACGTCGATGCGTTCAAGCCGGTCGTCAGCGGGTTCGATCCGGATGCGCCCGAGGCCAGCGACCCTGCGCGCCTTGCCATGGCCTTGGGTCGCCCCGACGCGTGGGCGGAGATATCTCCCCGCCGCTATCGCGCGCCGCTGGCGCCGAACCTCGCCGCCCGGCTGGAGGGCGACGTCTTGCGGATGGACGACCTCGTCGCCGATTGCCGAGTCTGGCTGGACGGCCGCAACGTTGATCTCGCCTTGGTCGAAGGCGCCGGCGGCGTGATGTCGCCGATGACCGACGAGGCGACGAACCTTGAGCTGATGGCGGCGCTCGGCCTGCCTATCCTGCTGGTCGCCGGCAGCTATCTGGGCACGGCCAGCCACCTGCTGACTGCGCTGGAGGTCGTACGCGCCCGGAACCTGGTCGTGGCGGCGATCGTCGTCAGCGAAAGCCTCGACGCGCCGGACCTCGACCAGACGGTCGAGATGCTGCGCGCGTTCGAGCGCCAGACGCCCATCGTCGTCGCATCGCGCGCCGCCTGGGACGCCGGCGAACTGGCCGACGTCCTGCTGGGCTAGCGCCTACTTCTCTAGACGCGCCACCAGGCTGGAGGTGTCCCAGCGGGCGCCGCCCATGGCCTGGACCTCGGCGTAGAACTGGTCGATCAGCGCCGTGCCCGGCAGGGTCGCGCCGTTGGCGCGAGCTTCGTCCAGCGCGATGCCCAGGTCCTTGCGCATCCAGTCGACGGCGAAACCGAACTCGAACTCGCCGCGCGCCATGGTCGCCCAGCGGTTTTCCATCTGCCACGACTGGGCCGAGCCCTTGGAGATCGCCGCCAGCACATCGTCGGTCGGCAGACCCGCCCGTTTGGCGAAGTGCAGCGCCTCGGCGACGCCCTGGACGACGCCGGCGATGGCGATCTGGTTGCACATCTTGGTCAGCTGGCCCGCGCCGACCTCGCCCATGCGGCGGACGGCCTTGGCGTAGACCTCGATCACCGGCAGCACACGGTCGTAGGCCACCAGGTCGCCGCCAGCCATGATGGTCAACTGGCCGTTCTCCGCGCCCGCCTGGCCGCCCGAGACCGGGGCGTCGACGAAGCTTCTACCACTGGTCGCGGCCAGGGCGGCCATCTCGC
>NZ_CALCDX010000129.1 GCF_937900395.1 uncultured Caulobacter sp. | reverse complement strand
ATGAGTGCTGGCTGTGGTTGGTCATACATCAACCCCGTGTCAAAAGAAAAATTCTGTGCTGCGCTGTTAAGCGCAATTTCTTTCTTGGAGTCTGGAGAAAGGGAGTCTGGAGAGAGGGAGTCTAGATATTCAGAATTTGAGTTCTGATGGCCGACAGAACTTGAATTCTGACCGCCGACAGAACTTGAATTCTGATGGTCGTCGGAACTTGAGTTCTGGGGGGAACTCAGTTTCTGTCGTTCATGTAATTCCTTGATGCGAGGATTGCCTCCAACCCCTTTTCGAGATTTACGTTCCTGAAGCTCAGGCTGTGCGATGATGCGTTCCCCCGTTGGCGGTTTGTAGCTGCGGCGAAACTCGCGGCAGTCTTGCTGTCTCTCGAAAACATGATAAATCCGTGTGCGGAAATTGCCTGTTTGGTCACCAGGATCTCGCTCAATGGTGACGACCCACTCATGAGATTCCAACTCATCAATTCGATTGGTGATCGTTTTATCGGTTACACTCAGGCACTTCGCCATGCTCGCGACGCCTTCTTTGCTCATACCGCTTTGTCCTCCACGCCAATGCATGTGCGCGTAGAGTCTGGCGGCGCCATCCGTAATAGTTGCATCATGCAGTAACGGCTCTGGCACTTTGCCAAAGGTTTCACTGATGTGCAAAATAACTTTATCCGTCATCGCTCACCTGTTCTCCGAAAAATTCGTAAACGAAAAGGTTGCGCGCTGATTTGGTCTGTGTTAGACTAATGGCTAGTTGGGTGTTTGCTCCACTCAACCAGCCACAGCGCGCCTGTTCTCGAACCTCTTGGAAGTCCGCATTCGCGGACTTTTGCGTTTGTATCGCTCAACATTATGAACCATAATCAAACGCTTCGCAACAAGAGATTTGAGATTCCTGCTTAATCGAAAGTAAACAATGTTTCTACCTTCGGCGGTTCTTCCGTCGTTTCCAGAATGTCCGCAACGTGGCTCAGGTCTTTGTCCACTGAAACCGTGTACGCCTGTTTCGCCACAAACCACCCCGCCGATGCCAGCAGCCCGGCTTCGTACAACTGCTTCACCACCTCCGTATTGATCGTCAGCAGGCCCTTGATGCCGCGCAGCTTCTCGATCACGATGTCCACCGCGCGCTCCGGGCTGGTGATCTCAATCGTCAGCTTATCGGTAAACGACTTGACGCCTGGAATTTCCTTTGCCTTCAGATCGGGCGACTGAATCTTGGCTTCTTCAACCGATGACTTAAACGCTTTCTCGGCCTGTTCGCTCTTCTCAGTGGCGATGGTGGCTGTTGTTTGCAGCGTCTTGCGGACTTCGTCGCCTGCCAGGCGTTCATCAAGGCGTTTCTGGGCATCGGCCAGCAGCTTCTTCAACTGAGTGATTTCGCCATCTTCAGCATCATATTTCTCCAGCGCCTTCTTCGCGGTGTCGGCTTCGACGCGGGCACGGTGCAGATTCTTCGCCAGTAAATTCAGGTGCAAGAGTAATGAGTCGTTCACGCGGCTTTCTCCTTGAGGGTGTTAGCGACTACAGCTTGAGCGTTGATGCTGACAGCATTCGGGTACTGCCAGAAACGAAATGGGATGACAGGGGCAGCCGCAGGCGCTGCCTCCTGAAAACGGGGCGTCCAGTGCTGCATCTGGCGCTGGACGCTGGTGGTGACGTGATTGCGACGCATCTTAGCCAGCCTCCGGGAGAAATGGGATTTCACCGAAATACTGATCCAGCGCCTTCTCGTCGGTGATCGGGACACACTTGGTCGCGAGGTTGTAGGTCAGCTTGCCGTCTTCAGAAACTTTGGCCTCATAGAAGACCTGGAGGGGGGACGTCGGCGACGGGCAAAGCAAAGCCGGCGCGTTGCAGGAGGCCCGCCGCGTCGATGGCGTCGGCGAACGGCGAGACGCGCATGGACGCGCCGTCGGTCAGCTCGGCCTCGGCGGCCAGCAGGCACTGGCGGAGTTCCGTCAGGGTCGCCCCGCCGAAGATCGCGCCGACGAACAGGCCGTCGGGCCGCAGCGCCCGGCGGATCTGGATCAGGGCGCCGACGAGATCATTGGTCCAGTGCAGCGACAGGGTCGAGACGATCAGGTCGAGGGTCGCATCGCCGAACGGCAGGCGCTCCTCGTCGGCGACGACGCGCAAGGTCTCGCGGCCCGATAGCATCCGCCCCGACAGGTCCGCCTCGATCAGGGTGTCGATGTTGGCGCGGGCGTCGCTGGCCTCCAAGGCCTTGAAAAAATGGCCGTTTCTCGCGCCGAGGTCGACGGCGACCGGAAAGCGTCGCAGGATCGTCTCCAGCCGCATGACCACGTCGCCCGCCGCCCGTTCCTTCAGGAAGTCGGCGGCGGCGTAGTCGGGCGCGGCGCGGTCCAGGCGGGCCCGATGCAGGGCGCGGTCGAACAGGAGGGGCGAGGCGGTCATGGGCGCGGAACATGGCGACTCCGCCGTCACATGGAAAGCGGCCCCATCAAGGGTTTCGCCTTTTTTGCGCGCGTTGGGGCGCGGGGTGCTCAACCTCCTGCTGCCGCCCGCCAGCCTGGATGGCGAGGCGGCGCTGACCGGCGGGCTCGCCGCCCACGCCTTTTCCAAGGTGACCTTCCTGGACGATCCGGTCTGCGACGGCTGCGGCCTGGCCCAGGCTTATGAGGCCGACACGCGCTGTCCGGCTTGCCAGGCCAAGCCCAAGGCGTTCCAGCGGGCGCGGGCGGCCTGCGTCTATGACGAGCACTCGCGCGAGCTGATCCTGAAGCTGAAGCACGCCGACCGCACGGACCTGTCGGGCCTGTTCGCCCGCTGGCTGTCGCGGGCCTCGGCCGATCTGCTGGCGGAGGCGGACGCGATCGTCCCCGTGCCGATCCACCGCGCCCGGCTGCTGCGCCGCCGCTACAACCAGGCCGCCGAGGTCGCCCGGCCGTTGGCGCGGATGGCGGGTCTGGCCTATCTGCCCGACGCGCTGGTCCGCAAGCGCGACACCGCCAGCCAGGGCGGCAAGTCGGCCTCGGGCCGCCGCCGCAACGTCGCCGCCGCCTTCACCGTGCCGGCGGGCAAGCGCCACCTGGTGGAGGGCAAGACCATCGTCCTGGTCGACGACGTCCTGACCACCGGCGCCACCGCCGAGGGCTGCGCGCGGGCGCTTATGGCGGCGGGCGCGCAAAGCGTGAGCCTATCTGTCGTCGCCCGCGTTACAGAAGGCCAAGCGCGTCCTATATGAGGACGTCCGAACACCCACGAGTTAAGAGCATGGCCAAAGTCACCATCTACACCCGCCCCTTCTGCCCCTACTGCTCGCGCGCCCTGGCGCTGCTGAGCGAGAAGGGCGCCGACTTCACCGAGATCGAGGCGGGCATGGATCCGGCCCTGCGCCAGGAGATGATGCAGCGCTCGGGCCGCAACACCTTCCCGCAGATCTTCGTGGGCGACCAGCACATCGGCGGCTGCGACGACATGATGGCCCTGGAAGAGCAGGGCAAGCTGGACGCACTGCTCGCCGCATGAGCCAGGCGGGCGGCACGCTTCGCGTCGGCCTAGTCCAGACGCGCACCCCGGCCACGCACGCGGCGGCGCTGGCGCACGTTGCGCCGCTGGTGCGCCAGGCCATCGGGCAGGGCGCCCAGTTCGTCCTGACGCCGGAGTGCACGAACGTCCTGCAGAAGGACCGCGCCAAGCTGTTGCCGACCCTGACCGCGCTGGAAGACGATCCGGTGGTCAACGGCCTGCGCGACATCGCCGCCGAGACCGGGACCTGGATCGACATCGGCTCGGCCCTCGTCCGGCGCGAGGACGGAAAAGCCGCCAACCGCCAGGCGGTCATCGACCCGACCGGCGCGATCGTAGCGACCTACGACAAGCTGCACATGTTCGACGTCGACCTGCCGACCGGCGAGACGGCTCGCGAGTCGGCGACCTACACGCCGGGCGAGCGGGCGGTGGTCGTTGACACCCCGCTCGCCAAGATCGGCCTGACCATCTGCTACGACATGCGCTTCCCGGCCCTGCATCGGGCCCTGGCCTTGGCCGGCGCGAGCGTGATCACCGCTCCGGCCGCCTTCACGCGGCCCACGGGCGAGGCGCACTGGGACGTGCTGCTGCGGGCCCGCGCCATCGAGACCGGCTCGTTCGTGATCGCCGCCGCCCAAGGCGGCTTCCACGAGGACGGTCGCGGCACCTGGGGGCGCTCGATCGCCATCGGGCCGTGGGGCGAGGTGCTCGGAAAGCTTGACCACGACGAGCCGGGCGTGCTGATGGCGGACCTCGATCTGGCCGCCGCCGACAAGGCGCGCGCCGCGATCCCCGTGCTCAAGAACGCCCGACCCTTTACCGGGCCCTAGGACGCTCCATCTCTATCCCATGATCAAGTACGCGCTTCAGTGCGATCAGGCTCACGAATTCGAGGGCTGGTTCGGCTCGTCGGCGGACTATGACGACCAGGCCGCGCGCGGCCTCGTCGAATGCCCGGTCTGCGGCTCGCATGGCGTCTCCAAGCAGATCATGGCTCCGGCCGTCGCCGGCACGAAGGCCCAGCGCGCCGCGCCCGCGCCCGACCCCAAGATGCGCGAGATGATGATGGCCGCCATGGGCGAGGTCCGCCGGCACGTCGAGGAGAACTTCGACTATGTCGGCGACGCCTTCGCCAAGGAGGCCCGCGCCATCCACGAGGGCAAGTCCGAGGAGCGCGGCATCTACGGCGAGGCCTCGCCCTCGGAGGTGAAGGCCCTGGTCGAGGACGGCGTGCGCGTGGCGCCCCTGCCGCCGGGGCCGTCGAAGAAGACCGAGGTCAATTAGGGCGTCGGCCCGCCTTACCGACAGTCCGCCAGCGTGACGCTCGTCTCCGTCCCCGCGTAGCGAACGTCCTGAGCCTTGCCGGTCGGGACGCAGACCACCTTCAGCGGCTGGACCGCCTTCATGCCGGGATAGCGACCCTCGCGCGCGCCGACGCGCAGGGTCTTGGTCGCGTCGGTCCAGGTCAGCAGGGTCGTGGCGCGCTCGCCCTTCTCGTAGCCGTGGCCGTCGCCGGCGTCGTCATAGAGCTCGAAGCGGCCGTCGCGGCCCGGATAGATCCGGATTTCCAGCGGCTCCTGGCTGGGCTGATCGGCGTAGCTGATCACCGGCCCCAGCGGCAGGATCGTGCCGGCCGGGACGTGGACCGGGATGGTGTCGATGTCGGCCTTGACCGCCAGGGTCTTGCCGCCCGTCAGCCTGGCGCCCGTCCAGAAATCGTACCAGTCGCCCTTGGGCAGATAGATCGTGCGCAGGTCGGCACCTTGCTGGGTGACCGGGCTGACCATCAGGCCGCGGCCGAACATGTACTGGTCGCTCAGGCGCAGGGCGTTCGGATCGCTCCGGAAATCCATGACCAGCGGCCGCATCATCGTGCCCGCGTGCTGGGTCACCTCCCAGGCGGTCGAATAGATGTAGGGCAGCAGGCGATAGCGCAGCTTGTCATAGGTGAGGAGGCGCGCCTGGGTGTCGGGCTTGAAGTCCCACAACGCCTTGCCCTTGCCCGTCCCGTGGACGCGGAACATCGGGTTGAAGACCCCGAACTGGTACCAGCGGGTGAAGAGCTCGGCATAGCCGGGATCCTGGGGATCGCCGCCGAAGAAGCCGCCGATGTCGGCCGACCAGTAGGGTATCCCGCTGACCGAGAAGTTCAGGGCGGCCGGGATCTGCTTGGCGAAGGTATGCCAGTCGCCATTCACGTCGCCCGACCAGGTGACGGCGCCGTTGCGCTGCTGGCCGGCATAGGCCGAGCGGGTCAGGATGAAGGGCCGCTTGCCGGGCATGTCGCGGCGCATGCCGTCGTGGACCGCCGTGGTGTGCAGCAGCGGGTAGCTGTTGAAGGTCTCCGCGCCCGGACCGGCGGCGGTGGTCAGGGCGGCCATCTGGCCAGGCTTGCCGCCCAGCTCGGCCTCCGACCCGTCCAGCCACCAGCCGTCGAAGTCGTAGCGGCCCAGATTGCCCATGATCTGGCTCCAGTAGAGCGCGCGGCCCTTGGGCGACCAGGCGTCGTACCAGCGGCCCTCGCCGGCCGGATAGACATTGGGGTAGGCCGGCTCGAACAGGGCGCCAGCCTTGCGCAGTTCGTCGTGGTTGGCGGTGGTCAGGTCGAAGCGCGGCCAGACCGAGATGATGATGTGGGCGTTCAGGTCGTGGACCGCCTTCACCAGGCCGGCCGGATCCGGGAAGCGCTTGGCGTCGAACTGGTGGCTGCCCCAGCCGCCGGGCGCCCAGTACTGCCAGTCCTGAACCACTGCGTCGAACGGCACGCCCATCTGGCGGTAGCGCTGGACGATCGACAGCGTCTCGGCCTGCGTCTCGTAGCGCTCCTTGGATTGCCACAGGCCCCAGGTCCAGCGCGCCATCAGCGGCGCTTGGCCCGTCAGGCCGCGATAGCCGGCGATGACCTGGTCGATCTCGGGCCCAACGATCAGGTGGTAGTCGACGCCGCCGCCGGCCTCCGACGCGAAGCGCAGGCTATGGGAATATTGCGGCGTCGCCACGTCGACGCGGGTCGTCGCCGGATTGTTCCAGAGAACGCCATAGCCGCGCGAGGACACCGCCATCGGCACGGCGACGTCGGTATTGATCTGCTGCAGGAGGACGCTGGACCCGCGATAGTCCATCAGCCCGGCCTGGTGCTGGCCCAGGCCATAGATCGCCTCCTGCGAGTCCAGCTCGAAGCGTTGGACGGAGGGGCCGGCGTCCGTGTCGCTGGGCCGGGCGCGCGCCACCCGCCGGCCCTTGGCGTCCAGCACCTGCAGCTCGCCGGACGCCCGGTCGACGATGACCTGGAGGGCTGGGGTTTTCAGGGTGATCTTGTCGACGGCGCTCTCCAGCGTCCAGTCGACCTTCCCGGGCTGAGCGATCACGGCGGGATTGTAGTTTCCGCTCCAGGCGTCGGTCTTCGAGACGCGGACCCGCACGATATTGTCCGACCAGGGATCAAGCCGCAGGACGCCGTCGGCCAGTCGGATCTCGACGCCGGTCGCGGTCTTTCGGGCAGTGGTCTCCTGCGCGGCGGCGGGCGCGCGGGCCATCGCCGGATTGGCCTCTCCGAAGGCGAAGGCCGCCGCCATCAGCGCCATCACCCCGCTCGCCATCGAACGTCGCATGCCGTCGCCTCCCTCGATGTCGGGCGGCCGGCTGTCACGGCGAAAATACTCCGACAATTAACCCACAATCGCCGGTCCGGAGCGATCGGTAAAGGGCTGTCTGGTCGTAGAAGCCCTCTTCCGCCTTAAGGCGAGACCGGCCGCGTTTCCGGAAACTCGATCTCGCCCGCATAGCCGGCGTGGCGGGCCCGGGCGGCCAGATCGTCCAACTGCGCTTGGGGCAGGGGGCGGCGAGCGTACAGGAACACCTTCTTCTTGTCCGGCGAGGCCGAGATGAACCAGGCGCCGTTCGGATCAGTCTCCAGCACCTCGTAGCGCCAGGTCACGAACGGCAGATACGAGACCTTCAGGCGGCGATTGACGCCGGGATCCTCGATCACGCCTTTGCCGCGAATGGCGCGCCGCTTGCCATCGATCCCGCCCTGGCGGCAATCGTCCTCGACGTCGACGCGGCGGTCGTCCAGGCGCTTATAGACCGTCGTGGCGGCCACGCAGCCCTTGGTGACGCCCATGGGCGTGCGGCCGACCTCCAGCCAGGTTCCGGAATAGTGGCTATCCGCGTCGATGGGTGTTGGGCGGGGCACGGCGGGACCGGCCGCGGTGAGAGCGGCGGCGAGGGCGAAAAGGGCGACGGGGGCGTGGGGCATGGCGATCTCCTCCCCCGCCGTTACGGGCCGCGCTCGCGCGTGGATGCTCGCCAGACAAGAAAGGGCGCCGAACCCGATGGTCCGGCGCCCTTGTTCGCGCGCTGTCGCTGTCCGCTTAGCGGTAGCGGTACTCGTAGTGGCACTTCTTCTTGCTCTTGCCCTTGGCGATCTCGTGGCCGGCGACCGCGCCGACCGCGCCGCCCAGGACCGTGCCCTCGGTGCGGGCGCCATTACCGGCGACGGCGTTGCCCAGCAGGGCGCCGGACAGGCCGCCGATGATCGCGCCGTTCTTGGCCTTGGACTTGGACTTCTCGCACACCAGCACGCGATAGCGGCGCGACTGGGCGTCGGCGGCGGTGACGACCACGCTGCTGGCGGTGAAGCCGACGACGGTGGCCAGGACGAGTGCGTTCAGGCGGGCGCGCATGGCGAGCTCTCCACTAGTTTCTTATGATGATCCCTCGGGACCTAAACGCCCAAGCTGGCGGCGGGTTTCCCCGCAAACGTCGGGGAGCCGACGATCCAGCCCGGGCGGGAGTGACTAGCCCTCGACGCGGTAGCGACCCTCCGAGTCCGGGCAGACGCGGATGTAACGGGTCTCGACGCGGCCGTTGTACTCGGTCGGAGCCGGCGCCAGGCGGCAGCGCTCGTTGGCCGAGGCGTAGCGGCCGTCGGCGTAGCGGTAGGGCTGCGTCTCTTCATAGGTCCAGTAGTTGCCGCGCGTGTCGCACTTGGCCGAGGCGTTGCCGACCGCCGCGCCGACGCCCGCGCCGACCAGGGCGCCCAGCACCGAGCCTTCGGTCTTGGCGTTGCGGGCCGCGACGTTGGAGCCGAGCGCCGCGCCGGCCAGGGCGCCGATCACGCCGCCGACGGTGGCGTTGCGCTTGGCGTCCTGACGGCAGTTGTCGCCGTAGTTGACGTTGGCGCTGGTGTCGATGCCGACCGCGCCGGCGTACGGGGCCAGATAGCGATTGGCCTCGCCCGGATGGCGACGGTCATAGGCGCCATAGCCGTGGCGGCGGTCGTAGTCGTCGCGGGCGGCGTAGTAGCGGTCGCGATCGCGCTCCCACTGCTCGCGGCCGGCGTCATAGCCCGAGGCGTAGCCGTAGCCGCTGGCCCGGAAGCGGTCGGCTTCGCGCGGGTTGCGGCGGTCATAGGCGCCTTCGCCATAGCGGCGGTCGTAGTTGTAGCGGGCGCGCTCGTAGTTGGCGCGGTCGCGCTCGAACTTCGCCTGCTCGGCGTAGTAGGCGGCGCTCTGCCGGTACTCGGCGGCGCGATAGCGGTCGGCCTCGGCCCGATAGCGGCGGTCATAGGCGCCGCGGCCATAGCGGCGGTCATAGTCGTCGCGGGCCTGCAGATAGTTGGCGCGGTCGCGCTCATAGGCGGCCTGGCGGTCGCGGTACTCGGCCACGCGCTCGTAATAGTTGGCGCGCTGGTCGTCATAGCGCTGCAGGCTTTGCTGATAGGCCGAGGTCTGGGCCAGGGCGGGGGCGATCGCGCCGCACGCCATGGTGGTCGCCATCAGCGCGACGAGGGTCTTGGACGTCATCTTGAGTCTCCGTTCAGTTCGAACGGATCGACGGCCGACCCCCGACACCGGGTCGCCAATCCGGGGCGCTATGTCCCTGCGGAGACGTAAAGGCGCAGGTTGGGGCGGAGGTTCCCGGCGTCAGTCGCTGAGCCAGTCCTGGCGGAAGGTCCGCCCGTCCCAGATGAGGACGGCTTCGCTGGCTTCGGCGCTTCCGAATAGGAGGTCGCCACGGGTCACCTGCACGGAGGCGCGAGGGCACGGATCGGTCTTGGCGCCGGCGCCCTTGCCGCAGGCGGTCGCCACCGCGCCGCTGTTCTCCGCCGGGACCATGTAGTTCGGCGCATAGCGGCCCAGGTCGATCCGGGCAGGCGCCTTGGGGGCCGCGCCGCGCGAGATCTCCAGGATATAGCCGCCGCCCGCGCGAAGGATCCGCGCGGTGTCGGCCTTGCCGTCGTGATCAAAGTCGCCGCTGATCGGTCCCGGGAGAATGGCCGAGACGAGCAGGACCAGGAATAGCGGCATCAGACACCTCGCGCGGACATCGCAAGGTCAGTCTGGCTCAATCCTTGGTGACGGTCATCATGTAGTTGATGTCGGTGTCGGCCGAGCGGCTCCAGCGGCCGGTCAGCGGGTTGTAGGCCACGCCGTACGGCCCCTGCATCGCCACCGGCTCGCCGGCCAGGAAGGCGCGCAGCTCCTCGGGCTTCAGGAACTGCTTCCAGTCGTGGGTGCCGGGCGGCACCCAGCGCAGCACGTATTCGGCGCCGATCTTGGCCAGGGCCAGGGCCTTCAGCGTGCGGTTCAGGGTGGCGACGAACATGATCCCGCCGGGCTTGAGCAGCTTGGCGCAGGTGCGCAGGAACTCGCCCGGATCGGCGACGTGCTCGATGACCTCCATGGTCAGGACGACGTCGAACGGCCCCGCGCCCTCGGCCAGCAGCTGCTCGGCGGTGGCGGGGCGGTAGTTGATCTCCAGGCCCTGCTCGGCGGCGTGGGTGGCGGCCGTCTTGATGTTGCGTTCCGAGGCGTCGATCGCCGTGACGGCAAAGCCCAGCCGGGCCATCGGCTCGCTGAGCAGCCCGCCGCCGCAGCCGATGTCGAGCAGGGAGAGGCCGTCGAACGGCATGCGCTGGTCGCCGTCGCGGCCGAACCGCGCCAGGGCCTGCTCGCGGATGAAGGCCAGGCGGCAGGGATTGAAGACGTGCAGCGGCGCGAACTTGCCCTTGGGGGCCCACCACTCAGCGGCGATCGCCGAGAAGCGGGCCACGTCGGCCGGGTCGATGCTCCAGGAGGGGGAGGCGGGGGCGGCTTGCGTCATGTGGCCTGTCTAGCACGGACGCCGACGCTCGCCACGATCCCGCAAAAAAGACAGCTCCGCGACATTGCCGTTGCGCCGTCGCGCCGTTAGAAGGCGCTTCGCTTGCGCGCGAGGGACGGTTCCCGCCGCGTGGGCGCAAGAAATAACCAAGTGTCGAGGTACCAAGGACGTGTCACGTCTGGTGATGAAGTTCGGCGGCACGTCGGTGGCCGACCTGGAGCGCATCCGCCGTGTGGCGCGCCTGGTCGCCGCCGAGGTCGCCACGGGTAAGGAAGTCGCGGTGGTCGTCTCGGCCATGTCGGGCAAGACCAATGAGCTGGTCGCCTGGACCGACGGCGCCGGCCGCGCGGCTCAAGGCCTGCCGGAGTCGGACGACGAGTACGACGCCGTCGTCGCCTCGGGCGAGCAGGTGACCGCCGGCCTGCTGGCCATGACCCTGCGCAACATGGGTCACAAGGCCCGTTCGTTCCTGGGCTGGCAGGTGCCGATCATCACCGACGAGGCCCACGGCCGCGCGCGGATCGAGGAGATCCCGCCGGAGAACCTCGAGGCCTGTTTCGCCAGCGGCGAGATCGCCGTGATCGCCGGCTTCCAGGGCGTGACCCCCAAGCAGCGCATCACCACCCTGGGCCGCGGCGGCTCGGACACCTCGGCCGTGGCGATCGCGGCGGCCGTCAAGGGCGCCTGCGACATCTACACCGACGTGGACGGCGTCTACACGACCGATCCGCGCATCGAGAGCAAGGCCAAGCGCCTGGCCAAGATCTCCTACGAGGAGATGCTCGAAATGGCCTCGCTGGGGGCCAAGGTTCTGCAGACCCGCTCGGTCGAGATGGCCATGGCCCATCGCGTTCCGGTGCGGGTGCTGTCCAGTTTCGTCGAACCGGGCGAAGCCCCGGGCCAAGGTACGATCGTCTGCGACGAGGAAGAAATCATGGAAAAGCGCATCGTCTCGGGCGTCGCCTACAGCCGCGACGAAGCCAAGATCACCCTGCTGGGCCTGCCGGATCACCCGGGCGTGTCCTCGCAGATCTTCGGCCGTCTCGCCGACGCCAACGTCAATGTCGACATGATCGTGCAGTCGCGCGCCCGCACCAATGCGACCGCGAACATGGAATTCACGGTCGGCAAGCGTGACGCCGCCCGCGCCGTCGAGATCGTCCGCGCCGCCCAGAAGGAGATCGGCTTCGAGGACGTCGCGGTCAACGAGGACGTCGCCAAGGTGTCGGTGATCGGGGTCGGCATGCGCAGCCACGCCGGCGTCGCCCAGTCGATGTTCGCGGCCCTGGCCGAGAAGAACATCAACATCCAGGTCATCTCGACCTCCGAGATCAAGATCTCGGTCCTGATCGACGCGGCCTACACCGAACTGGCCGTCCGCGCCCTGCACGCGGTTTACGGGCTGGACCAGCTCTGATTCCGGCGGAGGGGAACGCCCCCTCCGTCACGAGGCTTCGCCTCGCGCCACCTCCCCCGTTGCACGGGTGAGGAGGAATGGCTCCATCCTCCCTCGCGTAGCGGGGGAGGGGGACCGCGAAGCGGTGGAGGGGGCGCTCCCCGCCGACTTAGATGAAAACGTCGCCTTCGGACGTTATGGAAGCGACATCGCTTCCGAGAGACCCCATGTCCGACATCTTCAAGTTCGACCCCGAGGCCAAGACCGTCACCTTCTCGGGCGACGAGGGGCTGAAGGTGCTGTTCGACCTCTTGCTGCGGGCCAAGTTCGGCGACGGCTACGAGAAGCCGCTGCTGGTCAGCCCCTGGCTGGCGGCTCTGCTCAAGCGCCTGGACCGGGTGATCAACGACGCCGAGCTGCGTTTCCCCGAAAAGGTCGGCCAGCCGATCTTCGACACCGACGACCTCTTGGCCATGGGCGACGCGGTCATCGAGGAAGGCCACACCGTCGGCTGGTGGTCGATGACCGAGGCCGAGCGCCGCGACTATCTTCGCGGCACGATCGCCGCCCCGCATCCCCTGACCGACCTCGAGGTCGAGTTCATCGAAAGCGACATCAACGCGGCCCTGGAGCAGGCCAGGCGCCTGGTCGAGGACGCTTCTCAGCCGCTGGCCCTGCCGGGGCACGGGTGATCCCCCTATAGTGGCGGCATGGCTCACGCCCTGACCGCGCCCGCCGAACTGTCGTTCCGCCGCTATGGCGAGGACGCGCCGCCGCACGCCCACGCCTTCGACCAGATCGTGCTGCCGCGCCGGGGCGTGCTGGAGATGGAGATCGACGGCAGGGGCGGACGGGTCGATCCTGGCCGCGCGGCGATCGTCCCGCTCGGCGCGCGTCACGCGTTCGCCGCCAGCGGCGAGAACCTGTTCGTCGTGGCCGACATCGGCGGCGACTTGATGAAGCCGTTCGAGCGCCTGCGCGAGCGGCCGTTCGCGCCGGTCACCGGCGCGGTGCGGGGGCTGCTGGACTTTTTGGCCGGCGAGGCGCCGGGCGCGATCGATGACGCCGTCGCCAGCCTATGGACGCCTCTCTTGCTGCGGGGGCTCTCGGCGGCGCCCCTCGCGGTCGATCAGCGCCTGGCGCGCGCCATGGGATTGATCGAGACCCGCTTCGACCAGCCGCTCACCGTCCGCGACCTCGCCGACGAGGCCGGGATGAGCCAGAGCCGTTTCTTCGCGCGGTTCGCCGAGGCCTATCGGACGACCCCGCATGCGGCCCTGGTCGATGCGCGGCTAAGGGCGGCCCAGCGGCTGCTCTCCGACACTCGTCTGTCGATCGCCGAGATCGCCGCGCGCACCGGACACGGGGATCAGAGCGCTCTGACCAAGCGCATGAAGGCGACGCTGGGCGTCACGCCGGGCGCGTGGCGCAGACAGCGGTGACCTCAGCCGCGGCGTCGTCAGAGCGCGCCGGTCCGCTTACTTCGCGGCCGGGCGGGGCTTGGCGTGCCACAGCGCGTTGACGATCACCCAGCGCTCGCCGAACCGCCCGAGGTTGAGGTAGTCGACGAACCAGGGCGTTTCCACGCGCGCCACCGCCGCGTCGCCGGCGATGTCCAACACCCTGACGCTGCGGTCCCACTGATCGCGCGGCGTCTTCAGGGCCCCCTGCCGCGTCAGGTCGATGAGCTCGTCTCGGCTCATGCGTCGCAGAGCCAGGGTCTCGTCGGGATCGGGCTTCCCGCGCACGGCGCGCTTGGCGAGGTCTGGGTGCAGGGCGCGGGTGACGCGCGCGACATCCCCCTCCAATTGACCGTCGACATAGTCGTAGGCCACGGCCTCGACCGCCTTCACCGCCGCCGGATCCATCGCCGGCGTGGCGGCGCTGTTGAGCAGCAGGGCAGCGAACATGGCGGCGATCATGGAAGGCTCCGATGGAGATCAGTTGACGCCGAATCCTGGCGGGACGCCAAGCTCCTTACGAAAAGCGACGCTTGAGTGGCAAGCCATCGTTCCTCGAACGTGTGCGTTCAATTCGAGCACGAGAGCCTTCGCCAAGTCTCCCGGAGTTTTCGCCAAAGTCAGCCGCCGCCGGGCCTGCTAACTCCCAACCCATGACGCCCTCCCGCAACCTCCTGCTCGGCCTGACCTGCGGCGTGATCGCCGGGGCGTTCTGGGGCGGGGTGTTCCTGGCGCCGAAGCTGCTGGCCGACTTCACGCCGCTGCAGGCCACGGCCGGACGGTACCTGGCCTATGGCCTGGCGGCGGCGGTGCTGCTGGTTCCGACCGGGAAGAGCGTCTTGGCGCGCATGGACGGCCGCGACTGGCGCGACCTCCTGCTGCTGAGCCTGCTGGGCAACCTGATCTACTATGTCGGCCTGGCGGTGGCCGTGCAGAGCGCCGGCGTGGCCCTGGCCTCGCTGGTTATCGGCCTCCTGCCCGTGACGATCACGCTCGTCGGGGCGAAGCCAGGGGAGGGGACGCCGCTGCGGCGGCTGATCGCGCCGCTGGCCCTGATCGTCGCCGGCGGCGTCTGCATCAACCTGGACGCCTTCGCCGCCGCCGGGCGCGCCGGGGCGGGGCGGACGCTCGTGGGGCTGGCCGGCGCGCTGCTGGCCCTGGCCGTGTGGACCGCCTACGCCGTGTGGAACGCTCGGCGCCTGGCCGCCACGCCGAAGTTCAACAGCCACGAGTGGTCGCTGCTGACCGGCGTCGCCACGGGGCTGCTGTCGCTGATCATCGTGGTCCCGGCTTTCGCCCTCGGGGGCAAGGCGCACGCGGCCGACGCCTGGGGCCTATTCTGGGGCGTCAGCTTCGCGGTGGCGATCGGCGCCTCGGTGATCGGCAACGGCCTGTGGAACGCCGCCAGCCGCCTTTTGCCGCTGTCGCTTTCCGGCCAGCTGATCGTGTTCGAGACGGTGTTCGCGCTGCTCTACGGCTTTCTGCATGAAAGCCGCTGGCCGCGCCCCCTGGAGAGCTTCGCCATCGTGCTGATGCTGGCCGGCGTGCTGTGGTCGGCGCGGCGGTATGGGGCGGGCCAAGCGGAACTCAACACTCCCCTTTAACCCGACTTCCCCGGCGAATGCCGGGGCCCAGATTCATCCTGAGCGGCTTTCGTGTTCGCGCTCCGCGACCGAGCTCTTCGCCGAGGGCTGCGGGCTCGATCTGGGCCCCGGCATTCGCCGGGGAGGTCGGAAGGGACAGCTCTCTCGCAACATGACGCGAACCTGAACGACCGGTCCCGATCGGGTTCAGGGACGGGGGTCTAGAACAGCTATCAACAGAGATAGGAGACCCGCCATGACCACCCTCGGCAAGTTCACCAAGACCGCCATCGCCGTCACGATCGCCGGCGCTCTGGTCGCTCCCGCCACCGCCGCCTTCGCCGGCGAAAAGACCGAGCGCGCCATCCTGGGCGCGGTGATCGGCGGCGTCGCCGGCGCGGCCCTAGGCGATGGCAAGGGCGAGGCGGTCGCCATCGGCGCGGTCGCCGGCGCCGCCCTCGGCGCCACCACGGCCAAGGACAAGGACTACCGTCGCTACAGCCACGGCTATCGCACCGCCCCGCGCTACGACAACCGCTACTACAACACCGGCTATCGCAACGACCGCTACGCCTATGACCGCCACGACCGTCGTTACGACCGCTACGACAATCGCTACGCCTACGGCTATCGCCGCTAACCGATAAGCCTTCCTCGCGGGAGTCCCGATCCCTCCTCCCGCGAGCAAACTGCGCCGTCTCCTCCGGAGGCGGCGCTTTTTCGTGCCGCCGCACCTAAACGTCGTTCCGTTGCGCGCGGCGGGTATCGCGGCGGCGAAATCTGCTATAGCCCCCTCTGGAGGACGGAGTGGTTCGGGCCCGGGCAAGGGGCCGCCGCTCCAGGGTTAGGGAGCGCGCTTAAGGCTCATGGCGGCATCCGGCATCGCCGTTCGAGGACCACGAAGCCTGCTTCGGCAGATTCGCGAGGCCATGGCCGGGGGCGGCCCCGCCCAGGCCAAGCTCGACATGGTGGTGCGCACCATCGCCATCTCGATGGTGGCGGAAGTCTGCTCGATCTATCTGCGCCGCGCGTCCGGCGACCTCGAACTGTTCGCCACCGAGGGCCTGGCCCGCGAGGCCGTCCACGTCACCCGCCTGAAGCCGGGCGAGGGCCTGGTCGGCGAGACCATGCGTCTGGGCCGGCCGCTGAACCTGTCCGACGCCGCCAGCCACCCGGCCTTCTCGTACCGTCCGGAAACGGGCGAAGACCCCTACCACGCCTTCCTGGCCGTGCCCCTGCTGCGCGGCGGCCGCGCGATCGGCGTGCTGGTCGTCCAGAACCGCACCGAGCGGGTCTATGACGAGGAAGAGGTCGAGGACCTGCAGATCATCGCCATGGTGCTGGCCGAGATGGTCAGCTCCAGCGAGCTCTTGGGCGCCGACGAGCTGAAGGACGTCGAGCTGGCGCCGCACAGGCCCGAGCGGCTGAAGGGCGCGCGGTTCGCCGAAGGCCTGGCGTATGGCGTGGCGGTGCTGCACGAGCAGCCGGTCGCCCCCGAGCAGCTGCTGTCCGACGACGCCCTGGCCGAGGAAGCCCGGCTCAAATACGCGATCGAGGCCCTGCAGACCCAGATCGACGAGATGCTGGAGGGCCAGCACGGCCTGGTCGGCGCCTCGTACGAGGTGCTGGAGACCTATCGCCTGTTCGCCCACGACCGGGGCTGGAACCGCAGCCTGGAGGAGGCGGTGCGCTCGGGCCTGACCGCCGAGGCCGCTGTCGAGCGCGTCCGCTCCGAGCACCGCGCGCGCCTGGGCCAGGCCCGCGACCCCTATCTGCGCGAGCGGCTGCACGACTTGGAAGACCTCAACGATCGGCTGCTGCGCCACCTGTCGGGCGACGTACACCACGTGCGGGTCCTGCCCGACGACGCCATCCTGATCGCCCGGAACCTCGGTCCCGCCGACCTTCTGGAATACGACCGCACCAAGCTGAAGGGTATCCTCCTGGAGGAGGGCAGCGCCGCCAGCCACGCCGGCATCGTCGCCCGGGCCCTGGACATCCCGTGCGTGGGCCGCCTGGCCGGACTGCGCGACCGGGTCAGCGAGGGCGACCCCGTGGTCGTCGACGCCGAGACCCAGGAAGCCTGGCTCCGCCCGCGTCCGGACGTGGTCAAGGCGCTGAAGGTCCGGATGGAGGTCCGCGCCCAGCGCAAGGCCGAGTTCGCCCGCCTGCGCGATACGCCGCCGATCACCAAGGACGGCTCCAAGGTCACCTTGCTGATGAATGCGGGCCTGGCCGTCGATCTCGACATCCTGGCCGAGACGGGCGCCGAGGGCATCGGTCTCTTCCGCACCGAGTTCCAGTTCATGGTGGCCGAGGAGCTGCCGCGCCTGGAAGCCCAGACCAGCCTCTACGAGAAGGTGCTGGACGCGGCCGACGGCATGCCGGTGACCTTCCGCACGCTCGACCTGGGCGGCGACAAGCTGCTGCCGTACATGGAGCTGGAGCGCGAGGACAATCCGGCCCTGGGCTGGCGCGCGGTGCGCATGGGCCTGGACCGTCCGGCCCTGCTGCGCATGCAGATCCGCGCCCTGATCAAGGCCGCCAACGGCCGGCCGCTGCGGGTGATGTTCCCGCTGGTGGCCAATGTCGACGAGTTCCGCGCCGCGCGCTCGTTCGTCGATCAGGAAGTCGCCTGGGCCCTGAAGCGTGGCCGGCCCGCGCCGTCGCGCCTGGACGTCGGGGCGATGATCGAGGCTCCGTCCCTGCTGTGGCATTTGGACGCGCTGTTGCCGATGACCGACTTCGTTTCGGTCGGCACCAACGACCTGATGCAGTATCTGTTCGCCGCCGATCGGGGCAATCCGAAGGTGTCGGACCGCTACGATCCGCTGTCGCCGGCCGCGCTGCGGGCGCTGAAGACGATCCAGCAGGCCTGCGCCGACACGGGCACCCAGGTGTCGGTCTGCGGCGAGATGGCGGGGCGTCCGTTGGAGGCTTTCGCCCTTGTGGCGTTGGGTTTTGACCGTCTTTCGATGCCGCCGGCCGGCATTGGTCCGGTCAAGCAGATGGTCCTCTCGCTGGACCGCGAGGCCGCGCGCCGCAACGTCGAGGCGCTGCTGAAGGGCTCGGGCGGATCGCTGCGCGGCGAGATCGAGACGCTGGCGCGCAAGCTTTACGTGGCGGTGTAGAACGCTGTTATCCGGTTAGGCAAGCGGCGCCGGTAAGTACATTGAATCCGGATACTTAGTTTGCTACCCACAAACACTCGTTAAGAATTTCGTGCATGATGGAGTCGGGGAAGCTTCCAAGCTTCGCCAGCGATCTGCACCAGGCGGTTTGAGTTCCAAGCGGTTTCCGGGGGCGCTTAGTCAGTATGCCGCGAGATATGGGCAACGTGGAGCGTTTGCATCTCGACGAGGTCGAGGCGGACCAAGCGCCGTTCGCGGTCGCCGACCTCGTTGCGGATCAGCCCGCCCCGGATCAGGCCGCCGACATCGGCGCCGCCTTGAAGGCCGCCCGCGAGGCGCGCGGTCTCAGTCTGCAAGAGGTCGCCGAGGCCACCCGCATTCGTCAAAGCTATATCGAGGCGCTGGAGGCCATGCGCCTGGAGGGACTGCCCTCGCGTCCCTTCACGATCGGCTATGTCCGCGCCTACGCCGCCCTCCTGGGCATGGACGCCGACGCCGCCGTGGCCCGCTTCAAGGCTGACGCGCCGGACGAGAGCGGCGAGCTGCGCGAGCCGGTCGGCGTGCGCCGCGAGCGCGATCCGCGTCTGGGCCTGATCTTCGCCGGCGGCGTGCTGGTGGTCGGCGCGATCCTGCTGTGGAACGTCGCCCAGCGCGCCATCGCCAAGGACGCCCCGCCGCCCCAGATCGCCCCGCCGGCCGCCTCGAACCAGGTCCAGGCCCACGCCAACAACAGCCAGGTCGCCCTCGGCGCGCCGCTGCCGGCCCCGGTCGAGTCGACCACGCCCGAGCCCTACAAGACCCCCGGCCTCGACGACGCCGCCGCCAACGGCGGGTCGGTGGACGCGGCCAAGGCCGCCGCCAAGGCGCGCGAGGAAGCCGCCGCCCGCGCGGGCGTCGTCGATCCCGCCCACCGGATCCAGGTCGGCGCGCCGTTCAAGCCCAAGGGCGCGATGCTGGGCGCCGCGCCGGGCGAAGGCTCCGGCGTCGTGCTGCAGGCCCGCAAGGCCGCGACCCTGGTGGTGCGCGGCGGGGACGGCCAGGTCCATTTCGCCCGCGCCCTGGCGGCCGGCGACGCCTATCGCGCGCCCCGCACGCCGGGCCTGATCGCCGACGTCTCCGATCCGATGGTGTTCGAGGTCTATTACGGCGGCGCCCTGGTCAGCCACCTGCCGTCCGCCTCGACGGCGCTCGGCAAGCTGGTCCCGGCCCCGAAGGTCGCTCCGGCCGTGGCGCAGGCCGCGCCGGCGGCTACGCCTCCGCAGTAGTTCCCTTCTCCCCTTGCGGGAGAAGGTGGCCGCGAAGCGGGCGGATGAGGGGTTGAACACCCCGTCCATCAACGCCTTCGCGACCCCTCATCCGTCGCCTGGCGGCGACACCTTCTCCCGCAAGGGGAGAAGGGGGCGGGTAAACCCCTTCTATCCGCCCTCAACACCCTCTAAATTACCGCCATGTCCGCTGACCACACGACCGTCCGTCCCTGGCGCCAGATCACGCGTCGCCCATCGCGCAAGATCCGCGTGGGCTCCGTCGAGGTGGGCGGCGACGCGCCGATCTCGGTGCAGTCGATGACCAACACCCTGACCAGCGACGCCGCGGCGACGCTGGAGCAGATCCGCCAGCTGGAGGAGGCCGGCGCCGACATCGTCCGCGTCAGCTGCCCCGACGTCGAGAGCACCCAGGCCTTCAAGACCATCGCCCGCGAGGCCAAGGTCCCGCTCGTGGCCGACATCCACTTCCACTACAAGCGCGGCATCGAAGCGGCGGAGGCCGGCGCGGCCTGCCTGCGGATCAATCCGGGCAATATCGGCTCGCCCGACCGTGTGCGCGACGTCATTCAAGCTGCCCGCGATCACGGCTGCTCGATGCGGATCGGCGTCAACGCCGGCTCGCTGGAGCGCGAACTCTTGGAAAAGTACGGCGAGCCGTGCCCCGAGGCGATGGTCGAGAGCGCCCTCAACCACGCCCGCATCCTGCAGGACCACGACTTTCACGAGTTCAAGATCTCGGTGAAGGCTTCGGACCCGTTCCTGACCGTCGCCGCCTACTACCAGCTGGCCGAAGCCATCGACTGCCCGCTGCACCTGGGCGTGACCGAGGCCGGCGCCACCCGCACCGGCACGGTCAAGTCCTCGATCGGCATCGGCTCGATGCTGTGGGCCGGCATCGGCGACACCATCCGCGTCAGCCTGGCCGCCGATCCGGTGGAAGAGGTCAAGGTCGGCTTCGACATCCTGAAGTCGCTGGGCCTGCGCCACCGGGGCGTCAACATCATCGCCTGCCCGTCCTGCGCGCGGCAGGGCTTCAACGTCATCAAGACC
Source organism: uncultured Caulobacter sp. (assembly GCF_937900395.1). Taxonomy (GTDB): domain Bacteria; phylum Pseudomonadota; class Alphaproteobacteria; order Caulobacterales; family Caulobacteraceae; genus Caulobacter. The sequence goes on along the minus strand of NZ_CALCDX010000129.1, from coordinate 16,922 downwards.
GTCGAGACCCTGGAAGAGCGCCTGGCCCACATCGCCACGCCGATGTCGCTGTCGATCATCGGCTGCGTCGTCAACGGCCCGGGCGAGGCTCTGATGACCGACATCGGCTTCACCGGCGGCGGGGCCGGGGCGGGCATGGTCTACATGGCCGGCAAGCCCGACCACAAACAGTCGAACGACGGCATGATCGACCACATCGTCGAGCTGGTCGAAAAGAAGGCCGCCGAAATCCAGGCGGCCAAGGCGGCCGGAGCCCCCCTCGCGGCGGAATAAGGCGGCCGAATAAGAACGGGCTCGCAAGCCCGCCAGTCTCCGCAGGAGGAGCCTCTCATGACCACCCTGATCCTCAGCGTCGTCGGCAGCGACCGCCCCGGCCTCACCCAGGCCCTGGCCAGCGCCGTGCTGTCGGCCGGCGGCAACTGGCTGGAGAGCCATCTCAGCCAGCTGGGCGGTCTCTATGTCGGCTCGGTGCTGGTCGAGCTGCAGGCGGGCCAGGAAGAGGCCCTGCGCGCGGCGGTCGCGGCGGTGGACGCCCACGGGCTGGAAGTGCGGATCGCCCCGACGGTCGCGGCGCCCGCCGCGACCGGCGAGCTCCTCCAGCTCGGCGTCGTCGGCCAGGACCGGCCGGGCATCGTCCACCAGGTCACCGGGGTGCTCAGCGACCTGGGCGCCAATATCGAGAGCTTCGGCTCGCGCCTCAGCATCGAGCCGCACCAGGGCGCGCCGCTGTTCCACCTCGACGCCCGCTTGCGCCTGCCGCCGGGCCTGACCGCCGGCGCGGTGCAAGACGCCCTGGAGGCGATATCCGGTGAGATCATGGTCGATATCGCTCTGACCCCGGCGGGGTAGCTCAGCCTTCCAGCTGGTAGCGCTTGCTGCGCGCGGCGATGTCCGGGTTGATCGCCAGCGCCTTGGCCTTGTCCGCGTCGGCCTCGGCGACCTTGCCCAGGCGGCGCTGGACGAGGCCGCGGGCGTAGAGCGACCAGGCGGCGCGAGGCGATCCCTTCAAGGCGGCGTCGTAGTCGACCAACGCCTTCTCCAATTCGCCGCGGCGGAAACGGACCAGGGCGCGGCTGTCCAGGAAGGCCGGATCGCCAGGACGCAGCCGCAGCGCGGCGTCGCAGTCGCTCATCGCCTTGTCCAGTTCCCGGTTCAGCAGCGCCCGCGCCCAACAGCGTCCGTTCAGCGCCTCCGCGCGGCCCACGTCCTCCGGATGGCTTTTCAGCCATAGATCGTAGTTGGTCAGGGATTGCTCGGGCGCGTCGAGGGCGGAATACAGGCCGCCCAGGCGCAGTCGGGCCTGGGCGGACGGCGCCAGGGTCTCGTCGGCGGCCTTGAGATCGGCCAACGCTCCGGCGGGATCGCGCGAGCCGCGGCGCAACTGGGCGCGGGTCAAACGCGCTTCGACGTCCTTCGGGTCCAGCGCGATGGACTTGTCCAGGTCGGACGCGCCCAGCAGCAACTGATGATTGGAGAGGCGCGCCCGGGCGCGCTGCAGCCAGTAGTCCGCGTCCTCCGGCGCCAGGGCGATGGCCTTGTCGAAATCGGCGATGGCCGCGTCGAACTTGCCGTTCGAGGCCAGCACCGCGCCTCGCCGGGCGTAGCCTGGCGCATCGGTCGGCTCGGCCTCCTTGTCGGTGAGGTCCACCGCATTGCCGGCGTGATCGACCGCCCTCTTGGGGCTGATCCCGAACAGCGGCCCGCCTTCGTAGGTGAAGAACATCCGGCGGTTCTGGTTGTCGACGAAGACCCGGTGGCTCAGGAAGAAGTCGATGCCGATCAGCATGTCGGCGTCGCTCAGCTCGCCCTCGAAGATCCGCAGCCAGGGCTTGCTGATCACCTCTCCGCCGATATCGATCTTGTCGAACCGCGCTTTCCAGGTCTTCACGCGCTTCTGACCGACGCCCCAGCTGAAGCCGTCCAGGGGCAGGCCGTCCTTCTCCGGATTGACGCCCAGGCGCTTGGCCGCGTCCAGCGTAAGGAGCGAGGTCGAAGCGCCGGTGTCGAACATCGCCTTGAGCTTGACGCCGTTGACCTCGACCGTGCCCACCGTGTGCCGGTTGACCTCGTCCGTGGAGGCGATGCGCATGATGGTTACAGGCTTGTCCCCGGCCCAGTAGGCCAGGCCGATGTCGCCGCAATCCTTGGTCTTCATGAGCCGCACGGCCCCGTGGCCCAGGTCGTATTCCACGCCGGCCAAGCCGAGGATGTTCTGGCCCAGGAAGCCGGCATAGCGCGTCGAGCTGCCGCCGACCGCGAACTCGATTCGAGACAGCTTCTGTCCGGCGATCACGAACTCCTTGGCCGTCGCCACGCCGAGCGAGGTGTCGCCGCCCACGCCCTTCAGGCGCGGATTGCCTCTCAAGCCGCCCACCGATAGGCCCAGCTCCTGCGCCGCGCCGGCCGACATCGTGCTGTAGAACGCGCCGCTGTCGACGATGAAACGCGCCTCGCGCCCATTTATCTGGGCCGTCATGACCGGCGCTGGGCCTTCCATGGTGATGGGGATCTCGGCCAGCTTCATGACCTGGCATTTCGACGCCGCCAGGGTCGGGGTGGACAGCAAGGCAAGCGCCAGGGCGGCGACCGAGACGCGCAACGCGGAAACCATCAACGACACCTCGCCCTTAGCGACAGCAGAGCCGCTTCACCCGTAAAGCGATCTTCCTATGCCGGCTCGCGTTCGGCAAGCGTCTCCCAAGGCTTCGCCTGCGCGCATCAGCCGCGGCCCTTGAAAGGGACGGGCGGCGCACCATCTGTTATCCATAAGCCGATCGTCCGCTTATGCTTTCGCGCCGCTCTAGGGCCCGAACTTTCAGGACGAGGCTTCGTACGCTCATCGCCGTTATCGATGGCCGCGAGCGATTTCCCATCCATCCTGTCTTCGGAGCCAGCGATGTCGCCGGCTCCTGTTTTGGAATGTCATGAATACCGTTACCCACCGCGAGGCCGCCGTTCGGCGTGAGCTCCGCAACCAAACCCCGCGACGCGCCGCGCCGCAGCCGGTTCGTCCGGCGCAAACCGAATGGGCCTGGCCTGGCATGACCCGCGCGGATCTCCGCGCCGAGATCATCGACCAGATCGGCTAACCGGCGATCAGCGCCGCCCGCTCTGCCGCCGTCAGCGGCCGCCAGCGGCCTTCGGGCATGTCGCCCAGGTCCAGGGGGCCGATCCGCACGCGGAACAGGTCCACCACCTTCAAGTCCACGAGGTCGCACATCCGGCGGATCTGCCGGTTGCGGCCTTCCCTCAAGACAAAGCGCAGGCGCTGGTCGGAGATCACCTCGACCTCCGCCGGCTTCAGTTCGCGGCCGTCGAGCTCGAGGCCGAAGCGCAGCAGCTCCAGCTTCTCCTCGGTCAGCTCGCCCATGACGGCGACGCGATATTCCTTCTCCAGATCCGACTGCGGCCCGATCACGGCCTTGGCCACCACGCCGTCCTGCGAGAGCAGCAGGAGGCCGCGCGAGTCCTTGTCGAGGCGCCCGACCGGCGGGATCAGGTCGCCCGACTGCGGGATCGCCACGCCCGCCGCGTCGCCCCACAGGTTGGCCCGCGTCAGCAAGCGCGCGGCCGGGACCTGGCCGGGGTCCGGCTGGGCGGAGACCACGCCGCGCGGCTTGTGGATCAGATAGGTCGGCGTGGCGTCCAGCTTGGCGGTGGCGCGATCGGCCAGCACCAGGGTCTGGCCCGGCTGGATCTTGCGGCCGACGTCTTCCACGACCTCGCCGTCGATCGAGACCAGGCCGTCGCTGATCAGCTGCTCGGCCTCGCGGCGCGAGCAGACGCCGCTCTGGGCCAGCCACTTGTTGACCCGCTGCGGCTCGGCTTCCGCATAGGTGCGGGTCCAGCTCATCAGCTAAAGCTCTCTTCCAGGCTCGCCAGGCGCTCGGCCTGGTCCTCGGCGATCAGCGGGTTGATCACGTCGTCGAGGGCGTCGCCTTCCATGATCCGCGACAGGTTGTAGAGGGTCAGGTTGATCCGGTGGTCGGTCACCCGCCCTTGCGGGAAGTTGTAGGTGCGGATGCGTTCCGAGCGGTCGCCGCTGCCGACCTGGCTCTTGCGGGCCTCCGAGCGGGCGCTGTCCAGCGCTTCGCGCTGCATGTCATAGAGGCGCGCCTTCAGGTTCTTCATCGCCCGGGCGCGGTTCTGGTGCTGCGACTTTTCCGAGCTGGTCACCACCACGCCGGTCGGCAAGTGGGTGATGCGCACGGCCGAGTCGGTCTTGTTGACGTGCTGACCGCCCGCGCCCGACGAGCGGTAGGTGTCGATCCGCAGGTCGCTTTCCTTGATCTCGATCTCGACGTCCTCGGCCTCGGGCAGCACCGCGACCGTGGCGGCCGAGGTGTGGATGCGGCCCTGTGCTTCGGTGGCCGGCACGCGCTGCACGCGGTGGACGCCGCTTTCGAACTTCAGCCGGCCGAACACGCCCTCGCCGGTGATCGAGGCGACGATTTCCTTGTAGCCGCCCATTTCGCCTTCCGAGATGCTGTCGATCTCGACCTTCCAGCCGTGCAGCTGAGCGTAGCGCTGGTACATGCGGAAGAGGTCGCCGGCGAACAGGGCCGCCTCGTCGCCCCCCGTGCCAGCCCGGACTTCGAGAATTGCGGAAGCGTTCTCGTCCTTGTCCTTGGGGGCCAGCATCAGGGCCAGTTCGCGCTCGAGGGCGGGCAGCTTCTCGTCCAGGTCCGCCATCTCGTCGCGGACCATGTCGGCCATTTCCGGATCGGCGGCCATGACGTCCAGCTCGGCGCGCTCGGCGGTCAGTTTGGCCAGGCGCTCGACGGCCTCGGCCACGGGCTTCAGCTCGGCGTGCTCCTTGGAGAGCTTGACGATCTCGGCGCCGTCGGTGGCCGCGCCCATGCGGGCCTCCACTTCGCGGAAACGATCGAGAACCTGGTCGAGGCGGGCCTGGGGAAGTCGCAAGGGAGGTTTCGCGCAGCTTTGAAGGGACGGGTCGGTCTCTCTAGAACCTTTCCGGTCCAAAGTGAACGGCCGGGGAGCGACGTTTGGCCGCGTCCCCGCGTCGGCGATCCTTAGCGCCAGCTTAGCCATTCTCCGCGAACGGTGATCTCGCAACCGACGAGGAGGAACCCGCGCGATGACGCGCCTGCAAAAGAAGCTGTCCGCGCCCCTGGCGCTGATCGCCATCGGCATGGTGGGACTGCTTCTGTCGGTGATGGTGCTTCTGGCGGAGCAGATCGATCGCGAGGCCCAACACCATGACCGCGTCCTGGTGGAGCGCGGCGTCGCGGCCAAGATCCAGGAGGTCGAAAACGGCCTGAAGCCGGAGGTTCTCTGGGACGAGGCGGTGCGCCGCCTCGACAATCGTTATGACGACGCCTGGGCGCGCCAGAACATTGGAGCCTATCTGGTCGAGCAGTCGGGCTTCGACCAGGTCTTCGTGCTGGACGGCGAGGACCGGGCCCGGCTGGCCCAGGAGGGCCACCATATCCTGACGGCCGACGAGGCCGCGCGCCGCATCGCGGTCCTGGCCCCGCTGATGGCGAAGCTGCGCGCGCTGGAACGCGCCTCGCCGTCCGCCAAGGGCCCTTCGGACCATGGCGGGGTGGTCTCGGACCCGGTGCAGGTCAGCGCCGCGGCGAAGATCGGAGACGGCGTCTATCTGGTGACCTCCAGCCTGGTGCGGCCGGACTTCGGCCAGGCGGTGATCCGCCACGCGCGGGCGCCGGCGGTGGTCACCGCCCTGAAGCTGGACGGGCCCGTCCTGAACGACTTCGGCCAGCGCTTCCTGCTGGCGGGCCTGCACCTGCACCACGTCGACGCCACGGACCAGCCCGACGACGCCCACCTGGCGCTGCGCGACGCGGCGGGGCGCGTCGTCGCCACCCTCGATTGGATTCCGCCGCATCCCGGCCAGCGCCTGCTGCGCAAGACGATCGGTCCGGTGATGATCGTGGTTCTGGCCCTGACCCTGGCGACCATTCTGTTGGCCCGTCGCGGACGGCTGATCGCCGAGGGGCTGGTCACCAGCGAGGCGCGCGCCAAGCACCTGGCCTTGCACGACGGCCTGACGGGCCTGCCCAATCGACTGCTGTTCGAAGAGCGCCTGCGCCAGGCGATCGACGGCCTGGACCGCAGGCCGCGGGCCATGGCGGTGCTGGCGATCGACCTCGATCGCTTCAAGGCCGTCAACGACACCCATGGCCACGCCGCCGGGGACGAGCTGATCCGCAAGGTCGGCGAGCGCCTGGCCGCCGTCTGTCGCGGCGGCGAGACGGTGGCGCGCCTGGGCGGCGACGAATTCGGCGTGGTGGCGACCGACCTCGACGCCAACGGCGCGGCGATCATCGCCGAGCGACTGCTGAAGACCCTTTGCAGTCCGATGGAAATGTCGTTCGGCGTTCACTTCGTCAGCGGCTCGGTCGGGGTCGTGCTGGTCGAGCCGGCCGAGGCCCATATCGGCGCCGCCGAAGCCGCGCGGCGAGCCGATGTCGCCCTGTATCGCGCCAAGAGCGAAGGCCGGGGCCGCTACTGCTTCTTCGAGGACGCCATGGACGCGGCCCTGAAGGGGCGGCGGAGCCTGGAAGAGGATCTGCGGGCGGCCGTGCGCAATGGCGAGGTCCGCCTGGACTACCAGCCGCAGGTCGACGCCGCCGACCGCATCGTCGGGGTCGAGGCCCTGGCCCGCTGGTCGCATCCCACGCGCGGCGATATCCCGCCCGACGCCTTCATTCCGATGGCCGAGGACTGCGGCCTCAGCGAGGAGATGGGCCGCTACGTCCTGCGGCGCGCGCTGGCGGACAGCGTCCGCTGGCGAGGTCTGCAGGTCGGGATCAACATCTCGGCCCGGCAGATGCGGCGCGCCGGCTTCATCGACGAACTGGCCGAGCTGCTGAAGGAGACCGGCGCCAATCCGCGGCAGCTGGCCCTGGAGATCACCGAGGGCGCGCTGCTGGGCGATGGCGAGGGCGCGCACGACACGGTCGACCGCCTGCGGCACATGGGCTTTTCGCTGGTGCTGGACGACTTCGGCGTCGGGTGCTCCAGCCTGTCCTACATCCGTCGCTATCCGATCGACCGGATCAAGATCGACCGCAGCTTCGTCACGCCACTGGGCCTGGACGCCGACGCCGAGGCGGTGGTCGCGGCCATCGTGCGCCTCGCCAAGGCGCTGAGCCTGTCGGTGATGGCCAAGGGCGTCGAGACCCTGGCCCAGCGCGAGATCCTCAAGACGATCGGTTGTTCCCGGGCCCAGGGCTTCCTGTTCAGCCCGCCGGTCCCGGCCGAGGCCATCGACACCCTGATCGCCCAAGGCGGCCGCATCCATCCCCCGGCGCAATCCGACGCGGCGTAGGGGGGGGAAGCCCACGGCCTTAGGGTGGGCTTCCCTAAAGCGGCTCTTATCAGCTTAGCGGGAACGCGCGATTGTATTCGGCGTGGCGACCATTCTCATTGTGCCATGCTACAGCACGCAATGCGTCGGCGCGTGTAAGATAGATTTCTATAGTCAAAAGTTCCGCTCTGTGTGGTGCGGAATAGAATGTCACTGAAACGCGATTATTTATCATAATATATTCCGAATTAAAATCTAGCTGTGCCTGTAATTGACAGCTAATGAAGATGATCTCTCTTTTGCTGTGTGGCAAGCGGCAGATTGCCAAAAGAAAGGCCCCAGCGCTTTCACGCTGAGGCCTTGAGAAGGGCGCCCCGCCAAGGCGACGGGGCAGGGGAGGAAGGGTTACTTCAGCTTGGCGCTCAGCGAGACGCCCCAGACGCGCGGCTCGTTGTAGACGGCGGCCATGTAGTTCTCGATCACGCCCTTGAGGTTCTTCTCGTTCGTGATGTTGCGGCCGAACAGGGCGATCTCGTAGCCCTTGTCGAGGTTCTCGTAGCCCAGCTTCACGCCGCCCTCGAAGTTACCCTTCGAGTAGAACTCCTCGGTCTTGTAGAGCACGAAGTTGGTGTAGCCCTGGACGTTCCAGTCCGTGGCGATGAAGACGCGGCGGTCGTCGGCCACCGGCACGTCATAGCGCGCGGTGAAGTTCAGGTTGTACTTCGGCGCGTTCGGCAGCGGCTGGCCGTCGATCTGGGCGAAGGTGTTGGAGCCGACCTTGATGGTCGGGTTCTCGACCGTGCAGACCACGATCCCGTTCAGGGCGCAGACCTGGGCGTAGACGCGCTTGTCCTTGATCTCGCTATGCAGCCAGCTGGCGCCGGCGGTCAGCAGCAGGTTCGGGATCGGGCGCCATTCGGCGTCGGCTTCCAGGCCGTAAGCCTTGGCCTTGTCGGCGTTGAACAGCACGCCGTTGCCGTTGCTGTCGTTGCCGTTCAGCTGGATGTCGCTGACCTCGTAGGTGAAGGCCGAGGCGTTCAGGCGCAGGGTGTTGTCCAGCAGGCGGCTCTTGAAGCCGGCTTCCCACGACAGGATCGTTTCCGAGTTCGCGGTCGTGAAGTCGGCGTTGAACACCGCCGAACGGCCCTGGATCGTCGGGCCGCGGAAGCCCTTGGCGACGCGGGCGTAGACGCTGAAGTCGTCGGTGGCTTCGTACAGGGCCGACAGGTCCCAGCTGGGCTGGGTGTCGGCCAGGCGCACGTAGCGGCGGCCAGTATAGGTGACGACGCCGGCGGCGGTGTCGGCGGTCTTCAAGAGGTTGGTCTTCTTGACGTCCTTGGTCTCGCGGGCGCCGGCGGTGATCGTCAGCTTGTCGGTGACCTTGTAGCTGGCCTGGCCGAACACGGCCCACGAGGTGTTCTCGTTACGCAGGGCCACCCAGTTGTTCGGGTTGGCCTTGGTGAAGTAGGCGCGCTGGTAGAAGTTGGTCAGGTCTTCCGAGCTGAACACCATGCCGCCGACCTGCCACTTCAGGCGGCCGTCGCTGTTGCTGGCCAGGCGGATTTCCTGGCTGACCTGGTCCAGATCCTTCAGCTGGCCCATCGACTGGCCAAAGCCGTTCGGAACGCCGTTGACCGGGAAGTTGGCCGCCGCGCCGCCGTCGGTGTCGCCGCGGCTCTTGCCCTTGGCGGCCTCGTAGGCGCTGATCGAGGTCAGGGTGACCGGGCCGAAGTCGTAGGCGATGTTCAGGCTGGCGCCTTCCATCTGGTAGGCCTGCGGATTGTTGTCGGCCTCGTCATAGGCGACGCTGTCGCGCGGGGCGTTCGGCTTGTTCGAGCCCTTGGTCAGGGCGTTGCGCAGGAACAGGGTCGAGGTGCCGTCGTAGTCGCGGGCGTGGGCCGAGGCCAGCACGGTCAGCTTGTCGTTCGGCGTGGCCAGGATCTGCAGGCGCACGTCCTTTTCGTCATAGCCGCCCATGGCGTTCTTCTTGGGCGTGACGGTGCCGTCGGCGCTGACGCCCGAGAAGGTGTTGTCCACCCAGTCGTCGCGGTGCTGGTAGAGGGCCGACAGGCGGAAGGCCAGCTTGTCCTGGACGATCGGACCGCCGATCCCGCCGTCGAAGGTGGTCGTGCCGTAGCTGCCGTACGAGGCCGAGAAGCGGCCTTGCAGGTCCTGGGTCGGCTTGGCGGTGTCGAACTTGATGATGCCGGCGGTGGTGTTGCGGCCGAACAGCGAGCCTTGCGGGCCGCGCAGCACTTCGACCTGCTTGATGTCGAACATCGGGTTCGACTTCAGGGTCACGTGCTCGAGAACGACGTCGTCCTGGATGATCGTCACGGGCTGCGAGGCGCCCAGGTAGAAGTCGATGTTGCCCAGGCCGCGGATGTAGAAGCGCGGGAAGATCCGGCCCGTGGTGGTTTCGGCGTAGAGGCTGGGGACGCGGCCGGACAGGGCCAGGATGTCCTCGCCGCCGGCCTGGACGGCGCGCAGCTGGTCGCCGCCGACCGCGGCCACCGACAGCGGCACGCGCTGCAGGTTTTCCGAGCGGCGCTCGGCGGTGACGACGACTTCTTCGAGCGCCGTGTTGGGCTCGGCCGCCTGACGGGCCTGGGCCGCCGAGGCGACGCCCAGCAGGGAGACGCCCAAGAGGCACGCCAGCTTGAGGGAGGATTGTTGACGCATGAAAGAGACCTTGTTCGCGGCCTTGTGGCCGTCGTTCGAGAGACGCGAGGCGCGAGCAGGGCGCGCGATGGACATCGCGCCAAGGCCCCACGGCGGATCACGCCCGCGCTATAGGCCGGTTCCATGTCAGTTCAATGAAAATCTTACTTACTTGGGAGGCGGGCGAAGCCGTTCCTGAGCCATCAGCCCTATTTCATCCGACTTCCCCGGCGAATGCCGGGGCCCAGATCGAACCCCTCTGAGGTCGGGGAGATTGCAGGGCCGAAGGGCGCGATCACTCAAACCCCTCCGGATGAATCTGGGCCCCGGCATTCGCCGGGGAGGTCGGATGGTGTTGCAATTTTAGATTGATTTGAGGCGCGGCCGTGGCTCAAGCTCAGCCATGGCGTTCTACGTCTACATCATGGCCAACCGGCGCAATGGAACCCTCTACATAGGTTCCACCGACGATCTGGCGCGTCGCGTCTTCGAGCACCAAAGCCAGGTGCGCGGTTTCACCGCGAAGTATGGTTGCACGATGCTGGTCTGGTTTGAGCCGCACGACAGCCGAGAGAGCGCGCTCATCCGGGAGCGCCGGCTGAAAGAATGGCGCAGGTCTTGGAAGCTGATGCTGATTGAGGAAGCCAATCCAGACTGGCGGGATTTGGCGTTGGAGTTTCTGGGCTGAGCTCTACCTTTTATCCCGACCTCCCCGGCGAATGCCGGGGCCCAGATTCATCCGGAGCGGTTTGAGTGTTCGCGCCCAAAAGCCCCGCCAACTTCCGATCGCTAGCGGGTTCGATCTGGGCCTCGGCATTCGCCGGGGAGGTCGGTTCTATGTTTTCCTCCCCGCCAAATTCACCGCCACCGCGGCCCGCACCAGGGCCTTGAACGCCGCCTCGTCGAACGCCTCGTCCTGCCGGAAGTCGATCGCGCGCCGCACATTGCCGTCCAGGCTGGAATTGAACAGCCCCATGGGGTCGGGCACGGACGCGCCCTTGGCGAAGGTGGTCTTTACATAGGCCTTGTAGGTCTCGCCGGTGCAGAGGATGCCGCCGTGCGACCACACCGGCTTGCCCCACTTCCACTCCTCGACCACGTCGGGATCGGCCTCGTGGATCAGCTTGCGGAGTTTCGCCAGGATCTCGCCGCGCCAGTCGCCCAACTCGGCGATGGCCTGGTCGATCAGGTCGGAGACCGGGACGCCCTCGGGGGCGGGCTTCATCTTGCTCATGGCGACCTCACATGCGCTCGCCGGGCAGGGCGGCGGCCTGGGCGATCCAATCGGACAGCTGGGTCTGGTCCAGCACGTCGTCCTCGTGGATGTGGAAGTAGCGCACGTCCGCCTGCTTGGACGCGACCGGCGGCGGCGGAGTCAGCTGGGCGCCCTTGAAGAAGGCCAGCTTCACGTACCGGGCATAGACGTGGACGCCCAGGAACCAGGTTCCTTCCTCCATGCCGTACAGGGGCGAGTTCCATTTGACGGCCTTCTTCACACCCGGCGCGGCGGCATCGACCAGTGCGTCCAGCCGCGCGCCGACGGCGTTCTTCCAGCCGGGCATGGCGGCGATATAGGCCTGCACCGGACCGTCGCCGTAGCCCTTGGCGATCTGCGGATTGCCGCCGGACAGCAGCACGGGCTTGTCGGGCATCTTCGCCTCTCAGGTCCTGGGGCGGGCGCTGCTCCGCCATCTCAGCGCGTAGGGCAGCGCGAACAGATATAGGCCCGTGGCGGCGAGCAGGATCAACGGGACCAGGGCGAACAGTCCGACCCAGTAGGGCGGTTGGCCTCTCATCATCGCGATCATGTAGCCGAGGACGCCGGCGATGAAGGCGATCGAAAGCCAGCGGTGGACCTGGCGCGTCAGGCGGCTCATGGCGGTCATCCTTCCTGGCTGAGTACGGTTTCGAGCTTGTCGAGGAAGCCCTTCCAGCCGGCGTGGGCGCCGCCGAAGGCCTGCTTCTGGTCGGGGCGGAAGCCGGACTGCTGTACGCGCAGATGCGTGCCCTTCGCGGTGGGCGTCAGGGTGAAGGTCACGACGCTGGTCAGGTCGTAGGCCGGGTTTTCGTGGCGGTGGTTCCAGCTGTAGGACAGGCTGTGGGGCGGCTCGAGGCTGAGCACCTCGCAGTCCAGCACGCCGCCCCAGTCGCCCCGCAGGTTGAAGCGATGGCCGACCGTGGGCTGGAAGTCGTTACGCATCAGCCATTCCGCCATCAGGTGCGGCTGGGTCAGGGCTCGCCACAGCTTCTCGGGCGGATGGGCGATCTCGCGCTCGATCACGACGGTCTGGAGCTCGCCATGGGGGCTCTGGGCCGGGCTGGTCATTGGTCCATCCTGTTCAAGAGGTCTTCCAGGGCGTCGAAGCGGGCTTCCCAGAAGCCGGCCATCCGGCCCGTCCAGTCGACCAGCGGGGCCAGCGCCCGGGGGCGGGCGCTGTAGTGGGTTTCGCGGCCCTCGCGCCGGTCGTCGACCAGGCCGGCCGCCTTCAGCGCCGCCAGGTGCTTGGACACCGCCGGCTGGCTGACGCCGGCCCGCGCCGTCAACGCGCCGACCGTCTGCTCGCCGTCCTGGCACAGCCGTTCGAACAGCGCCCGGCGGGTCGGATCGGCGAGGGCGCGGAAGAGGTCGTCGGGCGCGGGGGACATCAAACTCATAACTTTCAAGTTATGGGTCGTTTCATAACTCTGAGGTTATGGATGAGTCAAGCGCCTAGCTCGCCCGGGCCTGGGCCAAGGCCTGGGCCAGGGTCTCCAGCGAGAAGGGCTTGGAAATGAACGGCCAGTCGCCGGCGCGGGCGCGGCCCTGGTCGCCGCCGACATAGCCCGAGCACAGCACGACGGGCAGGCCGGGGCGCGAGGCGGCCAGATGCTCGGCCAGGTCCACCCCGCTCTTGCCGCCGGGCATGATCACGTCGCTAAGCACCAGCTCCACCGCTGGATCGGTTTCGAGCCGCGAGAGGGCGTCCTCGACCCCGCCGGCCCGGACGACCGTGTGGCCCAGGTCGCTGAGCATCGCCTCGATCAGCTCGGCCACCTGCGGATCGTCCTCGACCAGCAGCACGCGCGATGGCGTCTGGGCGCGGATGTGGTCGATCTTCTGGGCCTGATCGCGCGGCGCGACCGCCTCGACCACGGGCAACAGCAGGGAAATGGTCGAGCCCTGGCCGACCACGCTCTCGATCTCGACCGAGCCGCCGCTCTGGCGGGCGAAGCCATAGACCTGCGAGAGGCCAAGGCCGGTGCCCTCGCCGGGCGGCTTGGTGGTGAAGAACGGCTCGACCGCGCGGGCGATCGTCGCGGCGTCCATGCCCGAGCCGGTGTCGCGCACCGAGACCTTCAGATAGGCGCCGGGCTCGAGCTCGCCGCGCGGCTCGGTCAGCGTGACCGCGCCGGATTCGATGGTGACCGCGCCGCCGGGCGGGGTCGCGTCGCGGGCGTTGACGACCAGGTTCAGCAGGGCCGCCTCGAACTGTCCGGCGTCGATCCGCGCCGAGCGCACGCCCGCGCCCAGACGCAGCTTGAAGCCGTAAGCGTCGCCCAGGGCGCGCTTCAGCAGCTCCTCGCTCTCGGCGATCAGGCCGTCGACGCGGCGCACCTCGGGCTTTAGCGGCTGGCGGCGAGCGAAGGCCAGGAGGTGCTGGGTCAGCTTCTCGCCGCGCTTGGCCGCCGCCAGGGCCGCGTTGATCATCCGCTCGCGCCGGCGTTCGTCGTCGGGGTGGCGCGCGACGACGTCCAGGGCGCCGATCACCACGGTCAGCAGGTTGTTGAAGTCGTGGGCCACGCCGCCGGTCAGCTGGCCGATGGCCTCCAGCTTCTGGGCCTGCAGCAGCTGGGCCTGGGCCGCGTCGCGCTCGGCCACGGCCGCCGCCGCGCGCTCGCTGAGCAGCTCGTTGATGTTGGTCAGGTTCTCCTCGGCGCGCTTGGCGTCGGTGATGTCGAAGGCGATGCCGGAGAAGCCGGAGAAGGCGCCGCTGGAATCCAGGCGCGGTTGCGAGAACGATTTCAGCCAGCGCCATTCGCCGTCGGCGCGTCGGTAGCGCCCCTCCAGGCTGAACGGCTTCAGCGAGGCCTCGCCCGCGATCTGGGCCTTCAGAATGTTCGGCAGGTCGTCGGGGTGCAGGCGCGAGCGCCAGTCCAGCGTCAGCGCTTCGTCGTAGGACAGGCCCGCGAAGTCGACATAGGCCTGGTTGACGAACTCGCGCGCGCCGCCCGGCCGCGTGGTCCACATCAGCGCCGGAGCGCTGTCGGCCAGGCTGCGGAAGCGCGCCTCGCTCTCGCGCACCCGCTCCTCGGCGCGGCGGCGGTTGGTCACGTCGAAGTTCAGGCCGATCATCCGGGTCGGCTTGCCGGTCTCGTCGCGGATCACCTCGCCCCGGCCATGCACCCAGCGCTCGCCCTGACTGGTGTCGGCCAGACGGTATTCGACCTCGTAGTCCTCGGACCCGGCCAGCGCGGCGCGAACCCGCTCGCGGGCCATCTCCTGATCGTCGGGATGAACATACGTGGCCATGTCGGCCAGCCGGATCGGACCTTCCAACGGCGCGCCAATGTTCCGCCGAGCGGCGGGCGAGAAATAGAGCTCGCCGGTCTCCAGATCGAACTCCCAGGGACCGACGCCGGCGGCGGTCTGGGTGACGCGCAGCCGCTCCTTCGCATCGGCCAAGTCCCGCTTGACCTTGGCCAGGCCCTGGATGGCCCCGCGCAGGCCCTCGGCGACCGCGACCACCATCGCCGCGCACAGCAGGTAGATGACCATGGTCGCCAGCTCGTCCTCGGACAGCGGCGCGCCCTCTCGGCCGCCCCACAGCCACCAGCCGAAGACGGCGCCGGCCACGGTCGGGACGAGGCCCCAGCGCCAGCCGGCGTACAGCGTCACCATCATGACGGCGGGGAAGAACGGCTGGGTCGCCCCGACGCCGCCATGCAGTCCCAGCAGGGCGATCCGGATCAGCACGGCCATCCCGACCCCGATCAGCGCGGCCAGCGCGCAAAGCGGCGCCGGTGGTGGAACCGGAGGGATCAGCCATGCGCTAATCAGGCCGTGAATGCGTCCATGCTCGTCGGGAGCAAGGGGCGGGGCGTCTTTGTTCTCCATCTTCGTCCCAGCAAAGATGTCTTGCGCGGAAGATGGGCACGCTTACCTAAGACAAGCAACACGGGAGATCACGATGGCCGATGCGCTGAACACCGGACTGAGCGCCAAACAACGCTCCGACATCGCCGCGGCGCTGAACAAGGTTCTGGCTGACAGCTACGCTTTGTATCTCAAGACGCACGGCTATCACTGGAACGTCCGCGGCCCGAATTTCCAGTCGCTGCACGTGCTTCTCGAAGGCCAATACACCGAGGAGTGGACCGCGCTGGACGCCATCGCCGAGCGCATCCGCGCCCTGGGCGAGCTGGCTCCGCAAGGCTACGCCGCCTTCGGCAACCTCTCGAGCATCAAGGACGGCAATCCCGAAGGCGACTGGGAGGCCATGCTCAAGGAGCTGCTGGCCGACAACGAGACGGTGATCCGCACCCTGCGCGACAGCTTCCCGGTCGCCGACGAAGCCGGCGACGAAGCCACGGCCGACCTCTTCACCCAGCGCCTGCAGGCGCATGAGAAGCACGCCTGGATGCTTCGCTCCACGCTCGGCGGCAAGTAGCCGCCAGAGGGCGGGGTGGGGACCCTGAGCGCATCGCCCGTTCGCAAGGCCGCCGCGACCGCCCTGGTCGTCGGCGGTCTTTGCGCGTGCTCGACCACGACCTACTACGTCGCCGCCGGCGAGGGCCGCGAGGCGGGGCTCGTGCGCGTGACCGGCAGCTTCAGCGACAAGGGCCTGGCCCGCTATGTCGCCGACTACGATCCGGCCATGCTGGCCCTGGCCAAGCGCCATGACCCGCGTCCGCACACCGACTATTGGGGCCGCGTCGAGGGCTGGGAGGTCATCGATCTCAAGGCGATCCCGCGCCTGGGCGACCGCGAGCCGGATTTCGAGGAGGCGCGGATCATCAACGCGCTTCGTCCCGCTGTTCCGGACGGGCTGGAGCCGGCCAAGCCGTTCGTGCTGACCGGCTCCGCCGACGCCCGGGCCAAGGCGCTGAAGTGCCTGACTCAGGCGGTCTATTACGAGGCGGGTTTCGAGCCGGGGGAGGGCCAGATGGCCGTGGCCCAGACCGTCATCAACCGCATGCGCCATCCGGGCTATCCGAAGTCGATCTGCGGGGTGATCTACGAGGGCGCGGCGCGGGCCACCGGCTGCCAGTTCAGCTTCGCGTGCGACGGCTCCCTGGCGCGCGAGCCGGCGGCGGCGATGTGGGCCAACGCCGAGGCCGTCGCGCGGCGAGCCTTGAAAGGCTTCGTGTTCAAGCCGGTGGGCACCGCCACCCACTACCACGCCGACTATGTGGCCCCTTATTGGGCGCCGACCCTGGTCAAGCTGAAGCAGTTCGGCCAGCACATCTTCTATCGCTGGACAGGGCCGTCGGGGACGCTGGCGGCGTTCAAGGGCCGCTACTCCGGCAACGAGACCGTCTCGGCCGATATCCTGTACGCCGCCGACCCGCGCACGCTGGAGGCCGCCCCGCCCGAAGTGCTGGCCGCCCAGGCCGTCCCGGCGCCGCCGGCGGCGACGGGGGCCGTGGCCCAGATGCTGGGGGTCTCGAACCTGGTCCTGCCGGGCGCGACCCTGGTCACCGTGCCCGACGCCAACGCGCCGAACGGCGAGCGGGTGGTGGCCCAGGGCGTGGTCGCCGGCCGTCGCATCCCGACCGCCGAGGAGATCGCCAAGATCAACAAGGCGCTGGAGGCCGTGACCGAAGCGCCGCCGCCCACGGTGGCTGCGCCCGCCGCGCCGCCCCCTCCGCCGCCCAAGCCCAAGCCCAAGCCCCGGCCGCCGAGTTTGTTGAATCCGTTGAATTAGGGGGCTCTAGATGCTCCCCCGCGATGCGGGGGAGCTGTCGCGGAGCGACTGAGGGGGCGAGC
>NZ_CALCDX010000128.1 GCF_937900395.1 uncultured Caulobacter sp. | reverse complement strand
GGATGCTCCATGTCTTGCGCGCGCTCTCACACAAGCGGGTGAGCTCCGCCGCCGCGTTGCCGTAGACGACCGTACCCTCTGCGAAGGTGTCGCCGAGGAGCCCGGCGGTCCCCAGCGATGCACCACGAAGCGCCTCGCGCGCGTTGCCGATCCCGACGCCCATCGCCTCCGCGAGGTGCGTCACGACGGCGGTCACGGTCGTGCCGGGGGCGAAGCTGCGCGACACGCGCGGGATCGCTGGCTGCAAGGTCCTGCCGCTCGGTCGGATCGGCGGCAAGATTATAGAGCCGCACCTTTTCGGGCCGCTTGGTCACCTGCAACTTCCAGTCCCCCATCCGCACCGCGCGATAATCGCCCGAGCGCCAGAACAGCGCCGCCCGCTTCGCCGGACCGCCGAGGATATTCTCGCTGTCGACCACGCGGTCGGTCGGCACCTTCGCGCCCGCCGCCGCGGCGATGGTCGAGAAGATGTCGATATGCCCCGTCATGTCGGCGCGCGTTGATCCCGGCGCGATCTTCGCAGGCCAGCGCATGAAGAAGGGGGTGCGGATGCCGCCCTCGAAGAAGGTCGCCTTCCAGCCGCGATAGGGCCGGTTGATGTCGGGCAGGCCGACATAGTTCGCCCCGCCGTTGTCGGAGGTGAAGATCACCAGCGTATTGTCGTCCAGTCCGCGATCCTTCAGCGCCTGCAGCACCCGGCCGACATTGCGGTCGAGGTTGCGGACCATGGCGCCGTAGACGCGCAGGCGATGGTCCTTGATCCCCGACAGGGCGTCGTAGTCAGCCTTCGGCGCCTGCAGCGGCGTGTGGACGGCGTTATAGGCCAGATAGAGGAAGAACGGCCGGTTGCGGTTGGCGTCGATCGCCGCCACCGCCTGGTCCGTCAGATAGTCGGTCATGTAGCGGTTGGGATGGAACAACGGCCCGCCGTTGTACTGCACCGCATAGGGCAGCGCGCCCCACAGGAACTTGTCGATCGGGTCGAAGTCTTGGCGCGACTCCTCGACCGACGGATCGCCGACGGGCGCGAACAGAGACGCGCCCGCCATGAAGCCCAGGCTCTCGTCGAAGCCCTGGTCCTCGGGCCGCGAGCCCTTGATCCCGCCCAGATGCCACTTGCCCAGGTGGACCGTGTGATAACCGCGGGTCTTCAGCGCCTCGGCGATGGTGACTTCGGTCGATGGCACGGCTTCGGTGTTGTCGTCCTTGGGGACGTTCTTCACCTCGGCGGCGTTGAAGCGCGACGGATGCAGCCGGTCGCCGGCGTGGCCGCCCACCACGCGCGAGAAGGCGACGGGCGTGGGCGTGAACTCGAATCCGAACCGGGTGGCGTAGCGGCCGGTCATGATCGCCGCCCGCGACGGGGCGCAGGTGGCGTTGCCGGCATAGCCATTGGCGAACGTCACACCCTGGCGCGCGATGGAATCGATCGCGGGCGTCGGAACTGCGCCCCCAGCGACCCCGCCGCCGTTCAGGGTGATGTCGTTGTAACCAAGGTCATCGGCCAGGATGAACACCACGTTGGGCGGACGCTCGCCAGACGCCGCCGCCGCGGGCCCGGGGCTCCACGACACCGGCCGATAAGCTTCGATCTTCGGCTGCTTGGCGCGGGCCAGGAGGATGATCAGGTCGAACCGGAACAACCACAGGACCGCGCCAGCGAGCCCCAGAACCACTACCGCCGCGCCAAGCGCCTTCAAGAGCCGCATACTCATGTTCCCTCGCTCGCCAAGGCGACAGCATATATAGTGACACAACAAGTGTCGATAGATTGCGGTCCGCCGCTTTTCGCCCCAAACAACCGGCTTGGCGAGAAACAAAGGTCTTGGGCGAACGGCGGCGTAGGACTATCCATGGCCGAAATGCTCACCCAGACCGACGGCGTCGCCGCCACACCCGCGCTCAGCGCCGCAGAACGGGCCCGTAACCGACGCCGGGCGCCGGTTCGTCGCCTGCGCCTGGGCCTGGCGGTGTTCGCCATAATCGTCGGCGCGGCGGTCGTGGGCCAGGCCTCGTGGCGCAGCCTGGCGTCAAGCAAGCTGCAGACCCAGGCCTCGTCGACGCCGCTGCTGCTCGACAAGCCGCGCTTCACCGGCGTGCTGAAGGATGGCCGACCGTTCCTGATCACCGCCGACCGGGCCGCGCGCGACCCGGAGGACGAAGATCTGGTCCGCCTGACCGCCCCGACCCTGGTCCGCGGCTACGGCCAGCCGAACGCCAGCCAGGCGACGGCCAAGAGCGGCGTCTATCGCGAGGCGGCGCACACTCTGTTGCTGACCCAGGACGTGAAAATCACCAACGGCGAAGGCTACGAGTTCGACGCGCCCCAGGCCCTGATCGACATGCGGACCGGAGAGGTCAGCGGCAACGCGGGTATCGCCGGCTCGGGTCCAGAGGGCAGCACGCAGGCGAACGCCTACGACGTCAAGGACAAGGGCGACCGGGTCATCCTGAACGGACGCGTCCGCACGCGCCTGGAGCCGCGTCGCTGACGTGGCCAAAAAGCGGGTCTGCTTCCTCTATATCGCGCAGCACCATCAGGTCTGGCACAGCCTGTCGGTGGCCGTCGCCATGGCGCGCGGCTGGCCGGACCTGAAGGTCGAGATCGCCGCGACGACCCCGGAACTGCTGGACTATGTCGCCGGCCTGCTGAAGGAACTCGGCGGCGCGCCGATCGCGCTCGTGTTGCTGCCCCCAGCCTGGATGCGCCGGCTCAGCGGCGGCGGCGCGCCGCCCAAGGCGCCGATGTTGATCGCCAACGCCCTGCGGCTTGGGCGCTACGACGCCGTCATCACGCCCGAGCGAACCACCGCCCTTCTGCGAAAGCTGGGTGTTCGCCATCCGATCCTGGTCTACACCCAGCACGGCGCCGGCGACCGCGAGGGCCCCTTCGAGCCGCGGCTGCGGGTCTTCGATCTGGTCATGGCCGCCGGCCCCAAGCAGCGCGACCGGATGGTCGGCGAGGGCTGGGTCAAGCCCGAGAACTGCGCCATGGTCGGCTATCCCAAGTTCGATCTGGTCGACGCCCTGCCCCAGCGCCCGGCGCCGCGCTTCGAACGCCCAGGCCCGGTGGTGCTGTACAACCCGCACTTCCATGCCGAGCTCAGCTCCTGGCCCAAGTGGGGCTGGCGCGTGCTGGAGGCCTTCGCGGCCGATGACCGTCACAATCTGATCTTCGCGCCGCATATTCGCCTGTTCGAGACGTCCTCCAGCGAAGAGCGCGCCGCCTTCAAGCGCTTCGCCGAACACCCTCGGATCCATGTCGACCTTGGTGGCCCGGCGGCCGCGGACATGACCTATACGCGCGCGGCCGACCTCTATCTGGGCGACGTCTCCAGCCAGATCTACGAGTTCCTGCGCACCCCCAAGCCCTGCCTGTTCCTCAACGCCAGCGGCGCCGACTGGCGCGGCGATCCCAGCTTCCACCACTGGCTGTTCGGGCCGGTCCTCGACGGCGTGGACACGCTGGGCGACGACGTCGATCGGGCCTTCGCAAGCCACGAGAGCTTCCACGCGGTCCAGGCCCAGGGCATCGCCGAGACCTTCGACATCACCAACGAACCGTCCTCGACGCGGGCCGCGCGGGCGATCGCGCAGCGGCTGGGGGCCTGCGCGTGACCGCGGCCCCCGAACACGCGACGCCGCCGATCAAGCGCGTTCTGGCCAATGCCGGGCACCTGCTCAGCGGCCGGGTGGTCAACGCCGTCGTGGGCCTCGCCTACATCGCCCTCACCGCCCGCAGTCTCGGCAAGGAGACCATGGGCGTCCTGGTGATCATCAACGCCTTCGCCCAGTTCCTGGGCGAGGTGGCGCACTTCGAGTCCTGGCAGACGGTTCTCACCTACGGCACCGATCCGCTGCTCAAGAAGGAGCGGACCAAGTTCCAGCAGGTGCTGCGCCTGTCGCTGATGCTGGACCTGATCAGCAGCATCATCGGCGTCAGCCTGGGCGTGCTGGGCGCCTGGCTGTTCTGGAAGGAGCTGCGCTGGCCCGACGGCATGAGCGGCTATGGCGCGCTCTACGCCTTGTCGATCGGGGTGATGACCTCGGCGACGGGCGTGGGCCTGCTGCGCCTATTCGACCGCTTCCGCTTCCTGGCGGCGGAACAGGCGGTCAGCTCGTTCGTGCGGATGATCGGCTGCGCGATCTGCGCCGTCACCCATGCGCCAATCCAGTACTTCCTGCTGGCCTGGGCGGCGGGCACCTTCGCCTCGTTCTTCTACATCGCCGGCATCGCCATCTGGGACCTCAAGAAGCGCGGCCTGCTGGAAGGCTTCTCCATTCTGGGACCGACCAGCAAGGACCTGCCCGGCGTCTGGCGCTTTGCTCTGTCGACCAACTTCTCCGGCACGCTGGAGGTCGGCTTCACCCATGTGCTGACCATGGCCGTCGGCGCCCTGCTGGGGCCCGCCCAGGCGGCGTTCTGGCGGATCGGCAAGCAGGTGGCGGACGGCATGGCCAAGCCCGCCCGGCTGATGGTGCCGGCGCTCTATCCCGAACTGGCCAAGATGCGCGCCTCGGGCGGCCAGCAGGCCATGACCAAGCTGGCGATCCAGATCGCCCTGATCGGCGGCGCGGCCGCCGGCGTCCTGCTGGCGGTGAGCTTGCTCGCGGGTCGGTGGATTCTCGAAACCGTCATGGGCCAGGCCTATGGCGCCGCCGCCGGCGTCATGAACTGGCAGGTCGCCGCCGCCGCGATCGGGGTCATGACCCTGCCGCTCGAGCCCATGCTGGTGTCGATGCGCGCCGCCGGCGCGGCCTTGATGGTTCGGCTGATCGTTGTGATCTGCTATTTCGCGGCGCTTGTTCCGCTTATTGAGCGTTTCGGTCTGACCGGCGCGGGCGCGGCTCTGGTCGCATCCGCCTTGGCGATGGCGATCGGGATGTATTTGATGGCGCGCCGCAGGCTCGCCCGACTCGCGGCGGAGGATGACTCCGCGCGCACGACGAAAGACGATGAAGGCCCCAAGTATGATCACGCCCACGGCGTCTGACCGCACTGTCCGGTTCGCCGACTTCCCGACCCTGACCCAGGCCCTGGATTTCGCCGCGACCGGCGAGACCGGGATCAACCTCTATTCGCTGCGCGGCGAGCTGGTCGAGGCCCTCCCCTACGCCAAGCTGCGCGAGGATGCCCAGGTCCTGGCCCGCCGCCTGCTGGCGACTGGGGCCAAGGTCGGCGACAGCGTCGCCCTGCTGGCCGAAACCGATGGCGACTTCGTGCGCGCCTTCTTCGCCTGCCAGTACGCCGGCCTGCTGCCCGCGCCGATGGCCCTGCCGACCCCGCTGGGCGGACGCGAGGCCTATATCGAGCAGATCACCAACCTGGCCCGCTCGGCCAAGGCCAAGATCCTGCTGGGCCCCGTCGGCCTGAAAGACTGGGTCGCCGAGATCGGCCAGCGCGCGGGTCTCGACTTCGCGGGCGTCCTGGCCGACCTGCCGGAAGACGGCGGCGCGGCCCTGCCCACCATTACGCCGGAAGATCCCTGCTACCTGCAGTTCTCGTCGGGCAGCACCCGCACGCCCACGGGCGTCCTCGTGCTGCACAAGGCGCTGATGGCCAACTGCGTGGCGATCACGCGCGATGGCCTGCAGGTCGTGCCCAGCGACCGCGCCATCTCGTGGCTGCCGCTGTATCACGACATGGGCCTGATCGGCTTCCTGCTGGCCCCGCTGTCCTGCCAGATGTCGGTGGACCTCTTGCCCACCGGCGCCTTCGTCCGCCGCCCGCTGCTGTGGATCGACCTGATCTCGCGCAACAAGGCCACCACCGCCTACAGCCCGACCTTCGGCTACGAGCTCTGCGCGCGCCGCGTCCAGGGCCAGTCGTTGGAGGCCTACGACCTCAGCCACTGGCGTCAGGCCGGCCTGGGCGGCGACATGATCCGCATGCCGCCGCTGAAGGCCTTCGTCGAGGCGTTCGGCCCCGCCGGCTTCTCGGACAAGGCGTTCGTGGCCAGCTACGGCATGGCCGAGGCCACCCTGGCCCTGTCGATGGCCCCGCTGGGCAAGGGCCTGCGCGCCGAGACCCTGGACGTCGAACGCCTTGAGCGCGACGCCCTGGCCGTGGACGCTCCGGAAGGCTCCGAACGCGCCCGCGACTTCGCCCGCTGCGGCCCGGCCCTGCCCCACCACTTCCTGGAAGTGCGCGGCGAAGACGGCCAGGTCCTGCCCGAGCGCGGCGTCGGCCGCATCTTCGCCAAGGGCCCCTCGGTGATGAGCGGCTATTTCGCCAATCCGGAGGAGACCGCCCGCGTGCTGTCGGCCGACGGCTGGCTGGACACCGGCGACCTCGGCTTCAAGATCGAGGGCGAGATCGTCATCACCGGTCGGGCCAAGGACCTGATCATCCTGAACGGCCGCAACATCTGGCCGCAGGACTTAGAGTGGACCGCCGACCACGAGATCGACGGCCTGCGTAGCGGCGACGTCTGCGCCTTCGCCATCCCGGCCGAGCCTGAAGACCAGATCGTGGTGCTGGTGCAGGCGCGCGGCGGCGACGCCGACAGCCGCGCCGCCCTGGTCGAGCAGGTCACGACCCTGCTGCGGACCCGCCATGGCGTCGACGCCAAGGTCAAGCTGGTCGGGGCCCACGCCTTGCCACAGACCTCTTCGGGCAAGCTAAGCCGCTCCAAGGCCAAGGCCGCCTATCTGGCCGGGACCTACGGCGACTGATGCCAGGCGTCGTCGCCGTCACCGGGGCCACGGGCTTCCTGGGCCGCCATCTGGTCCGCGCCCTGGCCCAGGACGGCTGGAGGCCGCGCGTCCTGGTCCGGCGCGACCCGATCCACCCGGTGTGGCGGGACTTCGACGTCGAGGTCGTCGCGGGAGACCTGCGCACGCCCGGCGCCCTGGCCCGTCTCAGCCAAGGGGCCGAGGTGGTGGTTCATGTGGCCGGCCTGATCAAGGCCCGCTCCCTGGAGGCCTTCAACGCGGTCAATCGCGACGGCGCCCTCGCCGCCGCCCAGGCCGCGCGTGAAGCCGGGGCGCGCTTCCTGCTGGTGTCGAGTCTCGCGGCCCGGGAACCGACGCTGTCGAACTACGCCGCCAGCAAGCGCGCGGGCGAGGACGCCGTGCTGGCGGACTCGCCGGACGCGCTGATCGTCCGACCGCCGGCGATCTATGGGCCGGGCGACACCGAGACCCTGGAAGTCTTCAAGCTGGCCGCCTCCAGCCCCGTACTGCCGGTGCTCTCTCCGGCCTCAAGAGTGGCGATGATCCATGTCCACGACGCCGCGTCACAGCTTGCAGCCTATTGCAAAAACCCCGTTTCAGGCCTGGTAGAGCTATCGGATGTGCGGCGCGACGGTTACACCTGGGCGGAAATCATGAGTACGGCGGCCAGCGTGATGGGCCGAAAACCAAGCCTGGTAAGGCTTCCACGGGCGGGCGTCATGGCCGCCGGAGCCCTTGCGGATGCTTGGTCTTTCGCCAGTCAGACCCCCACGGTGTTCGGTTTAGGTAAGGCCAGGGAGTTGCTTCACGCCGATTGGACACCATCTAGCGCTCCGATGGCTGAGGGAGTACCCAGCGTATTCGGTCTTTTCGACGGGTTCGCTCACACGGTCGATTGGTATCGAAAACAGGGCTGGCTGCCCTAAATTAAGTCGCCCCGCGCAAAAGGGGCGGGAATCTGACAGACTCGCCGTTACATTAGTGTCACGGGTGGGGCTCCCGGAGGTTTGATATAGTATGGAAACGGTGACGGATCTCAGCTTACGCGAGATCGGGGTAGCGGCGAGCAAGGTTCTGGGGCGGCCGGTCGAGGTGCGCGCAGAGTCGCATATTGGCCGTGACCTCGCCGTGGACTCCCTGGCCCTCATGAACATCATCATGGAGCTCGAAGACACCTTCGACATCTCCATTCCGCTTGACCGTCTGGCCTCTGTCGAGACCGCCGGCGACCTTTCCAAACTGATCAACGATCTCCGGACTAGGGCTTAACTAATGGGGCTATTCGATAAGCACCTGGCCTATCGCGATGCGTACAAGGCCATCCAGGACGCCGGGGCCGACCCGTTCAAGGTCCGTTTCGACGCGGTGCATTCGCCGACCGAAGGCGTGGTGGAGGGTCGCCCGACCATCCTTCTCGGCACCAACAACTATCTGGGCCTGACCTTCGACCAGGAAGCGATCGCCGCTTCGGTGAAAGCGGTACAGGAACGCGGGACGGGCACGACGGGTTCCCGCATCGCCAACGGCAGCTTCGAAGCCCACGTCGAGCTCGAGCAGGAACTGGCCAAGTTCTACGGCCGCAAGCACGCCATGGTCTTCACGACCGGCTATCAGGCCAATCTGGGCGTGTTGTCGACGCTGGTCGGCCGCGGCGACCACCTGATCCTCGACGCCGACAGCCACGCCTCGATCTATGACGCCTCGCGTCTGGGCCAGGCCGAGGTCATCCGCTTCCGCCACAACGACCCTGAAGACCTGGCCAAGCGCCTGCGCCGTCTTGGCGACGCGCCCGGCGAGCGCCTGATCGTGGTCGAAGGCGTCTATTCCATGATCGGCGACGTCGCGCCACTGAAGGAAATCGCCGCCGTGAAGCGCGAGCTGGGCGGTTATCTGCTGGTCGACGAAGCCCACTCGATGGGCGTGCTCGGCGCGACGGGCCGCGGCCTCGCCGAAGCCGCGGGCGTGGAAGACGACGTCGACTTCATCGTCGGCACCTTCTCCAAGAGCCTGGGCGCCATCGGCGGCTTCTGCGTCTCGAACATGGACGACTTCGACGTCATGCGCGTCGTCTGCCGCCCCTACATGTTCACCGCCTCGCTGCCGCCGGCCGTGGTCGCCTCGACCATCACCGCCCTGCGCCGCATGATCGAGCAGCCGGAGCTGCGCGACCGCCTGAACCACAACGCCAAGCGCCTGTACGACGGTCTGACCGCCCTGGGCTTCCACACCGGCCCGACGGCCAGCCCGGTGGTCGCCACGACCATGCCGGACCAGGAACGCGCCATCGCCATGTGGAACGGCCTGCTGCAAGCCGGCGTCTACCTGAACCTGGCCCTGCCGCCCGCCACGCCGGACAGCCGTCCGCTGCTGCGCGCCAGCGTCAGCGCCGCTCACACCGACGAACAGATCGACGCGGTCCTCAAGACCTTCGCCGAGATCGGCGCGGCTTTGGGCGTCATCGAGCCCTTGAAGCGCGCGCGCGCCTGAGACCGCTCACATAGTCGAAAACGGAAACGCCCGGTCCAGGCCCGGGCGTTTTTGTTTTTGCGCTCTAGGCGGTTCTCCGTCGGCCCTTCCAAACCTTGAGCAGCACGGAAGGCGCCGCCAGGATCGGATGCCGTTCGCGCCAGGGGGTGATCTCGATCTCGACCCCCGTGTGCCGCTGGATCTTCCAGGCGGCGTAGCGCGCCGCGCCCTGGAAGGTGAAGGCCGCCTTCATCAGGCGCGCGACGTTCAACGGCTTGCCCATCAGCTTGCGGGGCCCCCAGGCCTTGCGCAGGCGCGCCCGCTCGCCCGCCTCCAGCGGCCCGCCCTGATCGTCCTGGACAGCCGTCATGACATGGTCGTAGCGCTCGGGATCATAGGCCAGGATCGAGGTCTCTCGCCCCGCCTTCTCGACCCGCAGCTCGGCCTTGTAGGTCTCCTGGAACAAGGCGGTCCACAAGGCGCGCGGCGCGGCCCCGTCGGGGCCCAGCGCCTGGGCGAAGCGGGCGGCGGTTCGACAGGCCTCGCTCACCGCGTTCACCACCGCCTCACGGCTGCCTTCGGCCGCCCAGACCAGGGCGCAAGGCTGGACGAAGCGCGCCCAGATGGTCGTGTCGGGCCCCGCCCCGGTCACCGCCCGCTGGAACTGGGCCAGGGTCATCGACGCCACCTTGGCCCGCAGCGCCTCGCCGCCCAGCTTGAGCTCGTGATAGCTGACGTCCGGCCACAGAATACGCGTGAAGACGCCCCGCCAACCGGCCGGCGGCCGCTCGGTCAGGACGTAGTAGTCGAGGACGCCCGACAGGTCGCCGGTGCGCAGGATCGAGCCATAGAACAGGACCGCCCGCGCGTCTGGAAACACGCTCGCCAGGTGCTCGGCGAAGGCGGTGATCTGCGCCGGAAGCGGCGTGGCGAGCTCGGTCGCGACGAGGTCGCGCAGGCGGCTCATCCGACGAGGAACCTCAGGGCGGGCCCCAGGGCGATCACCAATTCGCCGCCCTCGAACACCTCGCCGTCCAGCACGAACGGCGCGCAGCCGGCCAGGCCCACCATCTGAGGATCGCGGCGTCGATAGCCCATGCTCTCGAGCTTCGGCTCGGCCTTGCCGCTCAGCACCAAGGGCATGGCCTTCAGCAGCTTTCTGGGCGGCGCGTCGACATCGAGGATCTTGAGACCCTCGCGCGGTTCGCCGAAGGGCTTCAACCCGAACGGCAGCCGCTTCAGCGCCGTCGCGACGATCGCGAAGCGCTCCTCGCCCGGCTGGGTCTCGCCGTCCAAGGTCAGCTTCGCCGGCACGCCCTCGCGCCATTCGTCCCGCGCGCCTCCGAACAAGGCGCCCAGCGTGGCCGTCGCGATCGTCACGCCGACCGCTAGATTATGGAAAAAGCCGACCTTGTGGACCTTCTGGGACAGGTTGGTCGCCTTGACCAGCGCGCCGACGCCGAAGAAGAAGCCCTGCAGGCAAGGTCGGTGGCCGTCCACCCAGCTGATGCGCAGCGGCGGTCGCGACTTGATCCGCGGCTCGGCCTGGCGAGCGGCGTTCAGCGCCTCCTCCAGCCGCCAGTCGCGCTGGGTGCCCAGATCGATCGCCAGCACGTTGGTCTTGCCCGACGGCAGCACCGCCAGCAGCGGCAGGTCCTCGCCGAAGGTGTGCGGCAGCAGGCTGATGACGTCGCGCACCGTGCCGTCGCCGCCATCGATGACCAGCAGGTCCAGACCCTCGCGCGCGAAGTCCTCGAGCACGGTCCGCAGAGCGTCGCGCCCGAAGGGCTCGGCCAGCCGCACGCCTTCGGGCGTCGGCCCGGGCGGGTTCATCCGATTGCCGTGGCTCTCTGGATTACGGATGACCGCGACGCGTGTCATTTCGCCAACCACGATTGGATCGAGCCCTTGGGGGCGGCCAGGCCTTGCAGGATCTGAACGGCGTGCACGAGGAAGCACACGGCGGTCCAGATCGCCACCAGGGTGAAACCGACATCCGGGCGACCGATCAACGCGCAGCCCGTCATCAGGATCAAGTTCGGGTTCCGGCGCGCGGTGATCAGGCGGAAGAAGCTGTCGAACGGCCGCCAGGCGTGCATCTCTAGCTTGAACAGCGCCAGGAAGATCCCCTCCTCCACGCGCTGGGCGACATAGCCGCCGATAACGATCGCCAGGCTGAGCGCCGGATAGGGGATGGATTGCCCGACCGCGTAGACGCCGACAAACCAGGCCCACCACCAGAACGGCGGATGCAGCAGGTCGATGCCGTGGTCGAAGACGTTGCCCCACTTCGACGAGGTCAGGGTCACCCGCGCCAGCTTGCCGTCGACCGTGTCAAGGAAGGTCATGATCCAGGCGCAGACCAGGCCCCAGCCGAACTGGCCGCGCCAGAACAGCCAGGTAGCGGCCAGGGTCAGCAGGAAGCCGATGAAGGTCACCTGGTTCGGCGTCATCTTGGCCAGGGCGCACCAGCGGGTCACGACGCGCGCCGGCGCCGGCCAGACGTACTTGGTGACGAGGTCCGTGACGCCCTTGTAGGAGCCTTGGAACAGGCGCTTTTCGACAGCGCGCACCGTCTCGGGCGTCAGGCGCTCCAGCACCGGCGGCTCGCGCTTGCGCAGGGCGCTGTTGTAGGCCGAGCCCAACTCCAGCGCCGTCAATCGCGTCAGGCGCGTGTCGACGCCAGACGGGTCCTGTCCGACGGCCAGCGCCTCGGAAACGGCGTAGGCCAGGTCGGCCGGCGCATGGGCCGCGACAGCCCTCCCCGTGTCGTCGACCAGCACCGCGCCTTCGCGCCCAGCCAGGGCCTTGATCAGCGACTCGTCGAACACCCAGCCGGCGTCGACCACGACCGCCGCGTGCGACAGATCGACGGCCGGCGTCTCGACTAGGCCAAGACGCCGATAAATGCGCAAGAGGCGCTCGCGCGAGGTCATGCCCCAGATGCGGCCGCCAGCTTCGCCGACGGTCACGGCCCGCGGACCGGCCGAAGCCGTGTTTTGAATTTCAGCGCTCAAGAACCGATATATCCCTTGAATCCCGCGCCGATTGATAAGCAGCTTCGGCTGCTTCGACCAGAACGACCCGAAAGATCTTGTCCATTTACCGCATCGCCCACCTGTCCGATCCCCACCTGCCGCCGCCGCCCGGCGCGTTCGGGTGGAAGGACGTCTTCACCAAGCGCCTCCTCAGCCGCATCGCCTGGCGCAAGAAGCGCAAGGTTCACCGCCCCGAAGTGCTTGAAGCTCTGATGGCCGATCTGAAGGCCGCCGCGCCCGATCATGTGGTGATTAGCGGCGATCTCACCAACTTCGCTTCGCCCACGGAGATTTCAGCCGCGCGCAAATGGCTGGAATCCTTGGGCGAACCGGCGGGCTTCACCGTCAGCCCCGGCAATCACGACGCCCTGGCCGGCGCTGGCGGGCACGAGCGCTTCGCGATTTGGGCGCCGTGGCTGGGCGACACCGGCGAAAGCCGCTTTCCGCAGGTCCGGATTCGCGGCCCCGTGGCGATCTTCAATCTTTGCTCGGCCGTACCGACCGCCCCGCACCTGGCCACCGGCCGCCTCGGCCAGGAGCAACTCCAAGCGCTGGACGCCGCCCTCGCCGACCCTGCCTATGCGGGCCTTTTCCGGCTCGTCGTCCTGCACCACCCGCCGCACGAGGGCGCGGTCTCGAAGCGCAAGTCGCTGGATGACCGTCACGCCCTACGCGACGTGCTCGCGCGACGCGGCGCCGACCTTGTTCTCCATGGCCATGCTCACGAGGCGCTGCTGGGCGCTCTGCGCGGGCCAGACGGCGCGACGATTCCCGTGCTGGGCGTCCCCTCCGCCTCGGCGCGGCCCAACCGACACGGCCCCGCCCGCTGGAACGCCATCGAGATCGAGCCGCGGACCAGCGGCGGCTTCGACGTACGGATCGTCGCGCGCGGGATCGAGGCCGGCCGCGAGGGTCTGACCGAACTGGGCCGCTTCAGCCTTTCCAACGCCGCGGTTCAGCGCGGATAGCGGATCTTGATCCGGATCGTGTTGTCGCCCGGCTTCACCATGAAACGGACGGCGTCGTAGGACGGCTTGGCGTATCGGGTCGGCGCGTCGTTCGAGAAGCCGTAACCCTCCGTCGGCATGCCCTGGGTAGTGCGATCCAGTTCCCGGTCGGCGTCGACGTCGTGATAGGCCTCGACCGCATAGGCGTCGGCGACGGGTAGGTTGAAGCAAGCCTGGGTCATCGGCGCGGACGCCTTGACCCTCTGGCGCAGCAGCTTGCCGCGCGGAACCAGAAAGCGATCCGGATCGGAGGGATAGACGGTGATTGACACCTCGCCGGCGTTGGAACGCAGCGCGCCGACCTGCACGATCAGCCGCACATCCCCCTTGCGGCCGACGCAGTTCTTGTCGGTCAGGGGCGCGGCCAGCCCCTCGGCGCTCGCCGAGCCCGCCGCCAAAGTCGCGAAGATCGCGCCGATGAGAACGGATGGTGCTTTCATCTAAAACGCCGCATCCCTATTGTTACGCCCAGGCGACACCAGCCTGAAGTTCCCGGCTTTCTCATGACCAATCCCACCGCCCTGGCGTTCGGCTATCCCGGTTCCAAGATCGCGGAGACCGATCACTGGCTGATTCTGCTCCGCCCCAAGCAGCCGACATTTGGGTCTTTGGTGCTGGTGTGCAAGGAAGCTGTCCAGGCGTTCTCCGAGGTGAGTCCCGCCGCCTTCGCGGACTTGCAGGTCGCCGTGGCCGGCATAGAGCGCCTGCTGAAGGCTCAGGTCGACTATGAGAAGATCAACTACCTGATGCTGATGATGGTCGACAAAGACGTCCATTTCCACGTGGTGCCGCGCTATGCGGGCGTTCGCGAGCACGAAGGCCTGACCTTCCCGGACGCCGGTTGGCCGGCCGCGCCGGCGCTGGGCTCGGCCGTGGAGCTGTCGTCCGACGCGGTCGAGCGCCTCGCCGCCCGTTTCGCCAAGGCCTGGGTCCAAGCGTGAGCGCCAGGGACATGTCCGCCGGCCCGCTGCGGCTGATCGATCGCTACCTGCTGCGCCTACTGTTCTGGCCGCTGGTCGGCTGCCTGGGCGTCACGGTGGTGGCTCTTCTGCTGGAGCGCATCTTGCGCCTTCTCGACGCCCTGTCGCAAAGCAGCGCGCGGTTCGGCTATGTCGCCCAGCTCGCCGCCAATCTGGTGCCGCACTATCTGGGCCTGGCCCTGCCGGTGGCCTTCTTCGTGGCGCTGTTCATCGTCATCGTAAAGCTTTCGGACGGCTCGGAAGTCGACGCCCTGCTGGCCAGCGGCCAGTCGCTGGAGCGGATCGCGGCGCCCTTCCTGGCGGTCGGCCTGTTCCTCAGCGTCTTCAGCCTGATCGTCTTCGGCTACATGCAGCCCTACAGCCGCTACGCCTATCGGGCGGTGATGCACGCGGCCGTCAACGCCGGCTGGAACGGACGCCTGGCGGGCGGCGCCTTTATCGACGACAAGGGCTCGCTGCTGACGGCCGACAGCGCCGATATCGCGGGCCAGCGCCTGACCCGGGTGTTCATCCGCCGCCAGGACAGCAAGGGCCAGGAAGAGATCATCACCGCCGCCTCCGCGGACCTGAAGGTCGATCCCGGCGGCAAGACCGTGACCATGGACCTGCGCGACGGTCGCCGCATTGGCCGAGACGCCAAGGGCGAGTATCGCAATCTGGCCTTCAGCAGCCTGACAACCCAAACGCCCCTGGCGGCGGCGGCCGTCTTGCTGCGTGATCGCGGCGGCGACGAGCGCGAACTCACGCTCGGCGAGCTGGCCCAGCAGGCCAAGCTGCCGAATCCGGTGGTGTCCAAGGGGACATTGCTCAGCGAGCTCTACGGCCGGCTCGCCCGCGCGGCCTTCCTGCCCTTCCTGCCACTGCTGGCCTTCCCGCTGGGCCTGGCGTCCAAGCGCGGCAACCGCGCGCCGGGCCTGATCATGGCCGGCGTGCTGCTGCTGGCCTTCCAGCATGCCCTGCTGCTGGGTCAAAGCCTGGCAAAGGCGGACAAGATGGCGGCGGCGCCGGCCATCTGGATCCCGTTCGCCCTGTTCTCGGGCTTCGCTCTCTGGCTGTTCCTGGGCAGCCGCACGCGGCCGGGCGACACGCCGGTCTCGCGTCTGGTTCGCCGCATCAACAATCTGGTCACGCGCCTGGTGCGCGCTCTGCCCCTGCCGAAACGACAACCCGCATGAAGCTGCAGCTCTACGTCCTGCGGACCGTCGCCACCCGCATCCTCGGCGCGGCGCTGATCCTGATGTCCATCCTGCAGATTCTGGACCTGCTGGACGTCACCACCGACATCCTCGACCGCGGCCTGGGCGTCGCGGGCGTGGCCTATTACGCCGCCCTGCGCCTGCCGCGCCTGTTCGAGCAGGTGGCGCCGATCGCCGTGCTGGCCGGCGGCCTCTTCGCCTTCTCGCAGCTCGCCCGCGAAAGCGCCGTGGTGGCCATGCGCGCCAGCGGCATTTCCGGCTATCGCATCGTCGCCATGGCCATGCCGGCCGTCATCGTCGTCATGCTGCTGGACGCCCTTTGCGGGCAGGTCCTGGCGCCGCGCGCCGATCCGGCCCTGGCCGACTGGTGGAAGAACACCACCCCGGTCGCCGAGCGCAAGGCGCCCTCGCCCCGCACCTTCCGCGCCGGCGCCGACCTGGTCATTGGGACCGACGCCTCGGCCGACGGCCGGCAGATCACCGGCCTGACCATCTTCCGCCGTAACGCCAAGGGCATACTGGTCGAGAAGGTCGAAGCGCCGAAGGCCCTGTACGCCAACGGCGTCTGGACCCTGGAAGATCCGAAGGCCACCCGCTTCGTCGGCGACCTGGCCCAGGCCTCGACCGCCGCCTCGACCCGCTGGCCGACGGCGCTGCGCCCGCAGGACGTCCAGGGTCTGTTCGGCGACGACAGCGCCCCCACGGCGGCCTCGGCGCGGCGCGCGCTGGAGAACGGCGGCTCGGACCGGCCGGAAAGCTTCTACGCCACGCACTTCCAGGCGGCGTTCGCCAGCCCCTTCGTCTCGCTGGTCATGCTGCTGCTGAGCGCGCCCGTGGCTCTGGCCAACTTCCGCAGCGGCCAGGGCGCGGTCCTGCTGACGGCGGGGCTCGGCGCGGGCCTCCTGTTCCTGGTGGCGAACGGCATGCTGACCGCCCTCGGTGAGTCCGGCGCGCTGTCGCCGCTCCTGGCCGTGTGGGCGGCTCCCGCCATCTTCGGCGCGCTGGCTGCGCGCACCTTCTTGGCCCTGGAGGGGTGATGCCTTTCGACTCCACGAACGCCGACTTGCAGGTCATCCCGGTCAAGACGCCGGAGGAGCTGAAACGCTTCATCGCCCTGCCGGCGCGCCTCAACGCCAAGGATCCGAACTGGATCACGCCGCTCTTCATGGAGCGGACGGAGGCGCTGACACCGAAGACCAACCCGTTCTTCGCCCACGCCGAAGTGCAGCTGTTCCTGGCCACGCGCGGCGGCCGCGACGTCGGCCGGATCAGCGCCCAGATCGACCACCTGACGCCGCAACCGACGCCAGGCCGCCTCGACGGCCATTTCGGCATGATCGCCGCCGAGGACGACGCGGCCGTCTTCCAGATCCTGTTCCGCACGGCCGAGGACTGGCTGCGCGCGCGCGGCCGCACGCACATCGTCGGCCCCTTCAACCTGTCGATCAACGAAGAGGTCGGTCTGCTGGTCGAAGGCTTCGACACGCCGCCGATGATCCTGATGGGCCACGACCCGGCCTATGCCGGCAAGCGCGTCGAGGAGCAGGGCTTCGTCAAGGCCAGGGACGTCTTCGCCTATCTCGCCGACGAGACCGGCGACATCCCAGAGATCGCCCAACGCCGGGTCAAGCGCGGCCTGCCTTCGGGCGTGGTGCTGCGCCAGCTGGACATGAAGCGCTACGACGAGGAGGTCGAGACCCTCACGGACATCCTCAACGACGCCTGGAAGGACAACTGGGGCTTCACCCCCACGACCGAGGCCGAGACCCGCCAGCTGGCCAAGGCGCTCAAGGCCGTGATCGACAAGCGCCTGACCTGGTTCGCCGAGATCGACGGCGAGCCGGCCGGGTTCCTGGTCTTCCTGCCCAACGTCAATGAGGCCATCGCCGACCTGAACGGCAAACTGCTGCCGTTCGGCTGGGCCAAGCTGCTGTGGCGGCTGAAGGTCAAGCGCGTGAAGTCGGCCCGCATTCCGCTGATGGGCGTGAAGCGCAAGTTCTCGACCACACAGCGCGGCCGCATGCTGCCGTTCTGGATGATGAAGGCGGGCCGCGATACGGCGATCGGGTTAGGCTACAATCGCTTCGAGATCTCCTGGGTGCTCGAGGACAACACGGCCATGTGCCACATCGCCGAGAATGTCGGCGGCACGCACTACAAGACCTACCGGATCTACGAGAAGGCTCTGTGAGCGGCTTCAAGGCGCTGATCCTGGCCGGATCGCGCGGCGGCGAAGTCGACCCCGCCGCCGCCTATGCCGGCGTCACGCACAAGGGCCTGATCGTCCTGCAGGGCCGGACGCTGTTGGATCGCGTGCTGGGCGCCGTCCAGGCCGCTGGCGCGCAGACGATCGGCGTCTCGGCCAACGACGAGACGATCCGCGCGGCCCTGGCCGGTGCGAATGTGAAGGTCCTGCCGCCGTCGGCCGGTCCCAGCCAGAGCGTCGCCGATGGCGCGACGACCCTGGGCTTTCCGCTGGTCGTCACGACGGTGGATCACGCCCTACTGAAACCGGATTGGATCACCCAGTTCGTGGCGGACACGCCGGTCGACGCCGACGTCGCCGTGCTGCTGGCGTCGGAAGAACGCGTGCAAGCCGCGGCTCCGCAGACCAAGCGAACCTATCTGAAGTTCCGCGACGGTCGCTATTCGGGTTGCAATCTCTTCCTGCTGCGCAACGAGAACGCGCTGAAAGTGATCGCCGTCTGGCGCAAGGTTGAAGCTCTGCGCAAGCAGCCGTGGAAGATCGCCGCCATGCTGGGGCCAGGCTTCCTGATCCGCTACGCCCTGGGCCTGCTGACGCTGGACGAAGCCGTCGCCCGACTGGGCAGGCTGGCGGACGTGAAGGCCGCCGCCGTGCGGGCGCACGACGGCCTGGCGGCGGTCGATGTCGACAAGCCGTCCGACCTGGATCTGGTTCGGGAACTGGTGGGCGAGGCCTAAACGGCCTCCGCCTCCTTGGCGGCCCACTGCGCCGTCAGGGCGCGGTTGCGGACCAGGTCTTCCGGGAAGTCCATCTCGGCCCAGTCCAGACCCTCGATCGAGCGAACGCGCACGGCGTCATGGTTCTGGGCAATCTCGTTGATCACGCTGAGATACCAGCGCTTCAGCCCCTCGGGCGTGCGCATAATCGCCTCCAGCGTCTTCACGAACAGGGCCGAGCCTTCCGTGTTGAAGCGCAGGAAGCCGATCGACTCGGCGTCGTATTCGGTGATCGTCTTGCCGATGGCGCGCAGGGCGTCGCCTTCGGTGAGCACCTTCATGTCGTCGGCGTCGTAGCCGCCCGCCTTGCGGTCGACCGTCACCGTGATCGGCGCGTCCGGCGCACTGATCAGGCGCTCGGCGATGGCGGGCTCGAACAGCGTATCGCCGTTGAGGATCATGAACGGCCCGCCGCGCATCTCGTCACGCGCCAGCCAGCAGGTCGCGAGGTTGTCGGTCACGCTGTAGAACGGGTTGTAGAGCGTGCGGACGATCATGCCCGGCAGCGTCAGCCGGGCGATCTCGGCCTCGACCAGATCGCTGCGGAAGCCGGTGACCACCACCGCCTCCGGCACGCCCGCCTGATGCAGATGGCGCAGCTGCCATTCCAGGACGGTCTTGCCGGCCAGCTCCACCAGGCACTTGGGCCGATCGTCAGTCAGCGGCGACAACCGCTTGCCCTGACCGGCGGCGAGGATGAGGGTCTTGACCGGCTGCATGTCGTTCTAAAAATCTCGCTGGATCGGGGCTTGTTCTAGCCCACAAGGAATCGTCGGACCGCGAACCGGGCGGCCGCGAGCGCATAACTGAGCACGAACCGGCCTCGCGGCAAGTCCGCACGCCCCCTCAAAAGCCGCCCGCCTTCCGTTGCGCAAGCCTCGCCCGACTCTTTTTTGTCCAAAACGATCAATCCGCCACGGTCGATCTCGCCTAATCGGCTCTTGATCCCGCCACACCCCATGGTTCAGCTTCGGTTCAGCTTGACCTGAAGATTGTGTGGAGGATTGACGGCCTCCCCTTCCGGAACCTGAACCATTCCACCATATGCCCATTGTCATATTCGGGTGGGGGCCTCGGAGTCAGACCAGGAGGCGTCGTGCAGCGCGCGGAAAGAAACATTCGTCAGCCCGCTGAGGAAAAGCCCGCCGAAGGCCTTCGCCTCGCTCTTTTCTCAGGCAACTACAACTACACGCGCGACGGCTCCAACCAGGCGCTGAATCGCCTCGCGGCCTATCTGATCGAGGCTGGCGCGACGGTCCGCGTCTATTCGCCGACCACGGACACCCCGGCCTTCGAGCCCGCCGGCGACCTCGTCTCGGCGCCGTCCGTCGCCATCCCTGGGCGTAGCGAATATCGCCTGGCGCTGGGCCTGACCTCCAGTCTGAAGGCCGACCTGGCCGCCTTCCAGCCGAACATGGTCCATCTGTCGGCCCCGGATCTTCTCGGCTCGCAGGCGGGGCGTTGGGCCCGCGCCGCCGGACTGCCGGTGGTCGCCAGTCTTCATACGCGCTTTGAGACCTACCTGTCCTACTACGGCCTCGACTGGCTGCGGCCCACCGTCGAGCGCTATCTGGATCGCTTCTATCGCGGCTGCGACCGCGTGCTGGCGCCGAACGCGCCGATCGCGGACCTCCTGCGCGAGCAGGGCCTTGGCGAACGGGTGCGGGTGTGGGGGCGCGGCGTCGATCGCGGCCGGTTCTCGCCCGAGCGCAAGGACATGGCCTGGCGCCGGTCCCAGGGGATCGCCGACAATGAGGTGGTGGTCGCGTTCCTGGGGCGCCTGGTCATGGAAAAGGGCCTGGACGTCTTGGCCGAGACCCTGGCGCTCCTCGCCGACCAGCCGATCCGCCCACTGATCATCGGCGATGGCCCGGCCCGCGCCTTCCTTGAAGAGCGCGCGCCGAACGCGATCTTCACCGGTCATCTGGACGGCGACGCCCTGGGTCGCGCCGTCTCCAGCGCCGACATCCTGTTCAATCCCAGCCTGACGGAGGCCTTCGGCAACGCCAGCCTGGAAGGCATGGCGGCGGGCCTGGCGGTTCTATGTCCCCGCGCCCCCAGCACCAGCGCCCTGATCACCGATGGTCATGACGGCGTCCTGGCGCCAAGCGCCGACGCGGCGAGCTATGCGACGGCCCTCCGCGCTCTGATCGCCGAACCGCTGCGTCGCCTGAGGATCGGAAGAGCGGCGCGCGCCTCCAGCGCCGCCTATGACTGGAATGCGATCTGCGCGGACGTGTTGGACGTCTATCGCGAACTGGGAGCTGCTCCGGCCGCTCGCGCGCGCTCGGCGGCATGACCGAAAAAGCGAGTAAACGCGGAGCTTCGGCGCGAGGCTGGCTGCTCACCGCCGGCGTCGCGCTGTTGGCGATCCTGCTGGCCACGCACGGCGCGGGCGCCGTGCGTGAAATCCTGGCCCAGGTCGGCTGGCAAGCCGTTCTGGTCATCGTGGCCCATCTTCCGGTGACGTTCTTCGCCACGGTCGGCTGGCAAGTGTTGCTGCCGCCCGACCGCCGCCCGTCCCTGCCCTTCCTGTTTCGCCTTCGGCTGATCAAGGAGGCGGTCAACGCCCTGCTGCCCGTGGCCCAGGTCGGCGGCGAGGTGGTCCGCGCCAAGCTGGCCGTCCGCAGGGGCCTCAGCCTGGCCGAGAGCACGGCCAGCTGCGTCGTCGACGTCCTGGCCGGCACGGTGGGCCTTGTCCTGTTCGTCCTGACCAGCCTGGCGGTGGCCCTGGTCACGCTGCGCGACCCGCGCCTGGCGCAGGCCGGCCTGACCTTGGTCGCCATCGTAGCGCTGATCGCCAGCGCCATGTTCATCGCTCACAAGGCCGGCGTCGGTCGACGCATCGGACAGTTCTCGCAGCGTTGGACGGCGATCGCGAGCCGCGTCGGCGCGCTGGGCGACGCCTTTCGCGACATCGGCGCGCGTCGGAAGGAGATCGGCGCCTCCTGGGCCTGGCACATGGCGGCCTGGCTGGCGGGAGCCTTCGAGACCTATGTGTCGATGTGGGCGCTGGGCCTGCATCCTACCCCGGTCCAGGCGCTGATCGTCGAAGGGCTGGCGCAGACGGCCAAGGTCGTGGGCTTCGCTATCCCCGGCGCGCTAGGCGTTCAGGAAGGCGGCTATCTGCTGCTGGGCGGCGCATTGGGTCTTTCGCCGGACCAGGCGATGGCCCTGTCGCTGCTGCGACGGCTGCGCGAGCTGACCTTGGGCGGCCTGGGCCTGGTCCTGTGGCGCGCGACGCGTCCGGAAGCGCCCGTGGTCGCAGGCGAAACGCCGCAAACGGTCAATCCATAACTCCCACATTGCAGGATATTATCCTGTATTTTGACATTGAATCCGCCGCCGCGCGCCGCTACGAAGGTGGCGGACTCTGCGCGCGAGGGAGGCGGCGTGATCCTGGATCGGCGCACCTTGCTGACGGGCCTCGCGCTCGCGCCTAGCATCTCGATCGCCAGGGAGGTCGCGCCCGTGCGGGCTTTTGATTTCGAGACATCGCCGCAGACGCCCTTCGACCCCGCCACTGGCCACGGCTGGGAGCCAGGCCCCGGCCGCCTGTTTTCGGTTCGCGTTCCCGAGGGCGACTATCGCGTCATCCTAGAGCTCGGCGGCGCCAAGGCCTCGGAAACCACCGTCAAGGCCGAGTCGAGACGGCTAATGCTCGAGAGCGTCCCCGCCGCCGCGGGCAAGACCGAGAGCCGGACAATCGTCGTCAATGTGCGTCGTCCCGATCTCGCCCCGCCGCCCCCAAACGCGCCGGGCGGGACCCGAGTGCTGCTCAACCCGCGCGAGGAAGGCAGCTACGACTGGGACGACAAGCTGACCCTTGAGTTTCTCGGCCCGACCGCCGCCGTCCGCCGCCTGCGCGTCGAGCCCGTCACCGTCCCGACCGTGTTCCTGGCCGGCGACTCCACCGTCACCGATCAGCGCTTCGAGCCCGCCGCCGGCTGGGGCCAGATGCTGCCCCGCTTCTTCAAGCCCGAGATCTCGGTCGCCAACCACGCGGAGTCCGGCGAGACGCTCAAGTCGTTCCTGATCGAGCGCCGCCTGGACAAGATCCTCAGCCGGATCAAGCCCGGCGACTGGCTGCTGATCCAGTTCGGACACAACGACCAGAAGACCCAGTGGCCGCAGAGCTACGCCGAGGCCGCCACGACCTATCGCGACTATCTGCGCGTCTATGCCGGCGAGGCGCGGCGGCGCGGCGCGACGCCGGTGTTCGTCACGTCCATGCATCGCCACCAATTCGACCCGGCCGGAAAGGTGGTCGACACCCTGGGCGACTATCCCAGGGCCATGCGCGAGACGGCGCGCGCGCTGGACGTTCCGCTGGTCGACCTACACGCCATGAGCGCCGTGTTCTACGAGGCGCTCGGGCCCAAGGAGGCCTGGAAGGCGTTCAATGACGGGGGCAAGGACCTGACCCACCACAACAATTACGGCGCCTATCAACTGGCGCGCTGCGTGGTGGAAGGTCTCCGCGCCAGCGTTCCCGCCCTGGCCGCGCACCTGGCGACCGACTTGGCGCCGTTTGATCCGGCCCGTCCGCCTTCGCCGGACACCTTCGCCTTGCCATCCAGCGCGGCCGCCAGCCAGGAGCAGCTCCGTGGAAACTGATCGCCGCGCCCTGCTGGGCCTCGCCGCGGGCATGGCCGCCCTGCCCGCCCTCGCTCGCGCTCAGAACGCCCCTTCGGTCGTCGAGACCGTGGACCTTTGGCCTCAGGGCGCGCCAGGCGGCGAGAAGGTCACGGTCACCGAGCAGGTCATCCTGCGCACGCCGGGCGGCGATCCGAACGACACCGCATTCCTGAACGTGACCAAGCCCTGGCTGACCATGCGCCGGCCGCCCAAGCCGAACGGCGCGGCGGTGCTGATGATCCCCGGCGGCGGCTATGCGCGGGTGGCGGTGAGCAAGAACGGCGGCCCGATCGACGCCTGGCTGGCCAGCCTGGGGATCACCGCCTTCGTCATGGATTACCGCCTGCCCGCTGATGGCTGGGCCGCGGGCCCGGACGTGGCGCTGCAGGACGCTCAGCGCGCCATCCGGCTGATCCGGGCGCGAGCGCCGTCGCTTGGGGTCGATCCGGCCAGGGTCGCGGTGATCGGCTTCTCCGCTGGCGGCCACGTCGCCGCGCGCCTGGCGACACAATATGGCCGTGAGACCTACGCG
This sequence comes from uncultured Caulobacter sp., assembly GCF_937900395.1. Taxonomy (GTDB): domain Bacteria; phylum Pseudomonadota; class Alphaproteobacteria; order Caulobacterales; family Caulobacteraceae; genus Caulobacter. The sequence continues at coordinate 3,514 of NZ_CALCDX010000128.1, read as the reverse complement.
CCGGTCGACGAGGCCGACAAGCAGCCGACCCGTCCCTTCGCGGCGGGGCTGTTCTATCCCGTGATCACCGGCACGCCCCCCCACGCCCACGGCCAGTCGCTAAAGCAGCTGCTGGGTCCGAACCCGACAGACGCCCAGCGCCAGGCCGTGTCGGCCGAGCAGCACGTACCCCCTGACGCCCCGCCGACCTTCATCGCCGCCGCGGCCGACGACAAGGTGGTGCCGGTCGAGAATAGCGTCCTGATGTGGCAGGCCCTGCGCGCCAAGAAGATCCCGGTCGAGATGCATCTGCAGGAGGTCGGTGGTCATGGTTTCGGCCTAAAGGGGCCCGACGGACAGGTCGCGCCCTCTATGCTGGCGCTGGACGCCTTCTTCCGACGGCATGGTCTCTACGCGTGACGAGGAGCGCCCCCGCGCTGGCGACGGACGCGATCAACGCCGCGATCGTCCACGCCCACGCCCAGGGCGGCGGCGAGGTCGTGCTGCCGGCGGGTCGCCATCTGTCCTTCTCGATCCGGCTGCTCAGCGGCGTCACGCTCAGGCTCGAAGAAGGCTGCGTGCTTGAGGCGGCCGATCCGGCGCGCCACGGTGGGGCCTATGATCCAGCCGAGCCCAATCCGCACGATCTGTGGCAGGACTTCGGGCACAGTCACTGGCGCAACAGCCTGATCTGGGGCGAGGACCTCGAGGATGTCGCGATCCTGGGGCCCGGCCGCATCGACGGCGCCGGCCTGACCCGAGAAGGCCCCGGCTCGCGCTGGTCGCGCCAGGCCGGCGAGTTTCCACTCAGCATGGCCGGCCTATCCCCTGAGGCCATGGCCGAGCTGTCGCCGGCGATCGAGGCCATGGCGGGCCTCGGCAACAAGGCCATCGCCCTCAAGCGTGTGAAGCGAGCGCGGATCGAGGGCCTGACGATCTTCCGGGGCGGCCACTTCGCGGTGCTGGCCAGCGGCTGCGAGGACCTGGTCCTGCGCGACCTCGTCATCGACACCAACCGCGACGGCCTCGATATCGACGCCTGCCGGGACGTGCTGGTCTCCGGCTGCCGGGTCAACACGCCCAACGACGACGCCATCGTACTGAAGAGCTCCTTGGCCCTGGGCGAGCCCTTCGCCACCGAGCGGGTGACCATTGAGCACTGCGAGGTCAGCGGCTTCGACCTCGGGACGATGCTGGACGGGACCTTGGGTCGGACCCAGCAGCTCGCGCCGGATCAGGATCGCGTGACCGGCCGCATCAAGCTGGGCACGGAGTCCAACGGCGGTTTCCGCGACATCGTCATCCGCGACTGCCGCTTCACCCGCTCGCGCGGCCTGGCCTTGGAGGTCGTCGACGGCGGGACGATGGAGAACGTCGTGGCCGAACGGCTCGTGATGCGGGAGGTCACCACCGCGCCGATCTTCCTGCGCGTCGGCGACCGACGTCGGGGGCCGGAGGACACGCCTCTGGGCGCGATGCGAAACATCGTCCTGCGCGACATCGAGGCGACCGACATCCTGCCGGACTACGCCGCCACCATCGCCGGACTGCCAGAGTCGCCGATCACCGACGTGACCGTGTCGAACATCCACCTGTCCTATCGGGGTGGCGGCGCCGCCACGTGGGCGGAGCGGCGTCCCGAGGACCTGCCGCACGCCTATCCCGAACCCAGCATGTTCGGCCCCTCCCCGGCCCACGGCCTGTGGGCCCGGCACGTGGACGGCCTGAAGATCGAGAACCTCATGATCGAGACGGTCGCCCCGGATCCGCGTCCGGAGCGCCGGTTCGAGAATGTCCGCGAGACGGAGACCGCCTGATGCTGGACCGCCGCAGCCTGCTGGCGAGCCTCGCCGCGACGCCTCTGCTCAGCGAGAAGCGCCTCTTCTCCGACGACTTCCGCCAAGGCCTCGGTCAATGGGTCATCGAGGCCGAGAAGCCGGCCTCGGTCACGGCGCAGAACGGCGTACTCGACATCGTGACGCCGGCGGGGCTGACGGCGTGGTTCAAGCGCGAACTGACGGATCCGGTCGCGATCACCTACCAGGCCATGGCGGTGTCCGAGGGCGGCCCCTACGATCGGGTCAGCGACCTGAACGCCTTCTGGATGGCGCGCGAGGTCGGCGGCGGCTCGCCGTTGAAGCATCGCCGAAGCGGCGCGTTCGCCGACTACGACACCCTGGAGACCTACTATGTCGGTCAGGGCGGCAACGGCAATACGAGCACCCGCTTCCGGCGCTATGTCGGCCGACCGGGCGACCGGCCCCTGTTGCCGCGTCATGACCACGCCGCTCCCGACGAGATGCTGACGCCGAACCGCTGGACGTCGGTGCGGCTCGTCGCCGACGGTTCGCGCATCGAATACTGGTGCGACGGCCGGCGACTGTTCGACCTCGACGATCCGGCGCCCTACCGTCGCGGCTGGTTCGGCCTGCGGACCACGCAGAGCCATCTGCGCATCCGAGACTTTGCGGTTACCCGCCTCGGTCGCTGACAACCCACGCAAACAGAAAAAGCCGGCGCGGGGCGGAAGTCCCCGGCCGGCTTCCTTCCGGTCGCGAAAAGCAAAGAACAAGGGAGCGAGGCGCCCGCCGCGCCTCGCTCCCAGTCGCGCCCTAGAACTTCAGACCCATGCCAACGAAGAAGCGGCGGCCGAAATAGCCGAGCTCGGTCAGGCGGATGTCGCCAGCGGTCGAGCGCTCTTCTTCCTTGGTCAGGTTCTTGCCTTCGACGAAGAACGAGATGTTCTGGACGCCAAACAGCTGCTGCGGCTTCCAGGTGATCTTGCCGTCGAGATAGCCGGTCGGATCTCGGTAGACCGGCTGGCCCGAGTTGTCCGCGGCCGAGACCAGATACCTGGACCGGTAGTTGTAGGCCAGACGGGCGTTGATCGGACCCTTGTCGTACCAGACCGTCAGGTTGGCGCTGTCGGAGGACAGGCCCGGGAACGGCAGCGGCGAGCCGTCGAGCTTGTTGTGCTCGAACACGATCGGGCCGGTGGCGTTGCCGACGCCGTCCTCCGCGGAGCCATCCGCGTCGCGGCGCCAGAAGCGCTGCGCCAGATACAGCACGCCCAGGGGTTCGTTCGCACCGGCCGTGCCGCTGGCAAGCCGGTGCGCATGGAAGCGCAGCGCCCGTTCCATTGCGGCCTGCATGCTGGGTGCGCTGAGCAGGGCATAGCCGTACATGCCGTAGTCGGTGAGGCGCATCCCGCCCCCCACGAGTGCGGCCCATCCCGCCTTTGGCGACAGCCTGCCGGCGTTACGGCACACCACGAGGAACTGATGGACCGAGATCCGAGTGTGGGCACTCGAGGCTTCGGCCTGCGACAGACTGGAGCCGGCCAGCAGCAGCTTGGTGTCCACCCCCAGTTCACTCAGGGCGCGCATGACGGCGTGCACCTTGAACGGCGCGTACCGCTTTTCGTGTAGCGCAAGCGCCGTGTTCGGTCTCGGTGTCGTACTCATGACGTGTCCTTAAGTCGCACTGTCGCCTTCCGCATTCTCCACACGGAGAACCCGGGGCGGTTCAATCGGCT
>NZ_CALCDX010000127.1 GCF_937900395.1 uncultured Caulobacter sp. | reverse complement strand
CGCCAAGCGCGCGCGCCAGCGCCTCGGCGACCTGTTCGCCGATTGTGACGCCTTGCTCACCTTCGCGGCACCCGGCGAGGCGCCGGAGGGTTTTGCCACCACCGGATCGGCCATGTTCAACCGCCTGTGGACGCTGATGGGCACGCCCTGCGTCAGCGTGCCCGGCCTCCTCGGCCCCAGCGGCCTGCCCGCAAAGACATGCACATGGAGGTGCGGCACTTCCTGGTGACCATGCCCGCCAATGTTGGCAAGCAGGCGATACCCCGGCGCAGGAAGCCCGAGTTCGCGCGCGACATGGCCCACCGCGCGGATGAAACCCGCAACTTCCTCATCAGGCGCCTTGGCGGTGAAATCATCCCAGCTCACATAGGCGCCCTTTGGAATGACAAGGACATGGACCGGCGCCTGCGGGTTGATGTCGTGAAAGGCGAGGACGTGGGCGTCCTCATAGGCCTTCTTGCAGGGAATCTCGCCGCGGATGATCTTGCTGAAATGGCCATAAGGCTTGGTGATGAGGCCCCAGTTGGGAGCGCCCCACCAGAACGCATCGCCCTGGTTGCTGAGCGGCTTGCCCAGATCGACGCCGAAGATTTCCGCGCCGATCCGGCGGGTCATGGGCTTCACGTCGAGCACGTCATAGGCCATGCGAAACTCCACTAGGTATTGAGGAAGCCGCCGCGCACATAGACAAGCGGCGTCTTGGTCTCGTCGGTCGTCACGCGCAGAACGCGGCCGACCAGGATCTCGTGGTCGCCGCCGTCGTGAACGGCCTGGAGAGCGCACTCGATAGCCGCCACGCAATCAGCCAGCAAAGGTGCGCCGCAGACGCCCGCCTCGACCGCGGTCAAGGCGAAGCGATCGTCGGCGCCGCTCTTGGCGAAGCGGTAGGCCAGGTCGCCCTGCTCGCGCGCCAGGATGTTGACGCAGAACCGCTCGGCCGGCTTCACCGCCGCCAGGGTGCGGCTGTCGCGCTTGAGGCAAACCATAATCAGCGGCGGGTCCATCGACACCGAGCTGAAGGCGCTGACCGTCGTCCCGACCAACCGCCCCTCATGACAGGCGGTGACGACGGTCACACCGGCGGCGAAGCTGCCCATCGCCTTGCGGAAGTCAGCCGGCTCGGGCGCGTGCGACTGCGGCGCGGCGCTCATGCCTCGGCTCCGAACGGATTGTCGGGATAGACCGCCGAAATGGGCCGGGCGGCCTCCTCTTCCGGACTCGCGCGTCCGCAGACAGCCAGGGCCGTTAGAGCGTAGATCAGGGCGCTGTCGACGAGGTCCTTGGGTGTCGGCCGCCAACGGCGGAAGCCAGTGGTGATGGCCGGAATGCGGTGCATGTTGAAGACGTTGTGGTCGCGCCACATGCTCGAATAGACCGGGTTCGCCAGCGCCACCGGATGGCCGAGACCGAGCTGGGTGGCGACGTCCACCGCGCCCACCAGCGGCGCCACCTCGGCGGCGTCGGCCTCGAAGCCATGGCGCACGACCACCGGTTCGATGTCGATCCGACCCAGACCCGCGTCCCGCACCATTTTCTCGAGCGAATGTTGGGCGTCGGCCACGCGCTGCTTGGGGCTGAGGCCCACCTCCAGATAGAGGTTCACGAGCTCGGTGCCCGCCCCGAAAGCGTAGGGAATGCCGCCGCGCACCGAGGCGATCTGCGACTTTGGCTGGGCCACGCCGCCGGCGCTTTCGTAACGACTGGCCTTTTCCCACTCGCCGCTCCAGGCATGGATGGCGTCTGTCAGCCGACCCAGCTTGTAGATCGGATTGGGATGCTGGGCCGAGGTCGCCGGCTGCTCCAGTAGCGGTGTGAAGACCCCCTCGCCCCACACCTGGAACCGGAACACCGCATAGCCGCAGCCGACCCAGGTCAGGCCGAAGTCGCAGCCCTCCGCGGCGATGGCGTAGTCGGGCGCGACGCCGCCATGGTGAAACAGGTAATGGGCGCCGATGTCCTTGCCCATATAGGCGACGCCCCGGTGCTCCTCGATCGGCTCGGGACCGATTTCGCCGGGACAGGCTGTCAGGTACATCTTGCCGGCCAGGTCGTAGCCGGCCGTCTTCAGCGCCTTGGCCGCGATCAGGAAGCAGCTCATCGGGCCGCGGTCATTGGCGATCGGGTAGCCAAAGAGCTTGCCGTCCTCCAACCAGCACTTCTCCCATTCGGGATTGGCCAGGGTCTCAAGCGAGTACTTGTAGGCGTCGAGATCCGGGTTCCAGGTCGGCGCCTCGGTGTCGAGGTGGGCGGTGAACAGCAGGTTCTTGCCGGCGCCCTTGCCGCCGTAGGTCCCGATGACGTTCGGCCGTTCGGGCGTGGCCCCCACCTTGCGCGGCGAGAAGCCCTCGCGCGCCATCCAATCGTGGACATAGTTGGCGACCTCAAGCTCCTTGCCGGACGGCGCGGGGATGTTGCCCAGGGTCAGGGCCAGCTGGACGATCTCGTCCTCGTCGATGGCGGCGGCTATGGCCGCGCGGTCGGCTTCGGTGACCGCGTAGGGCGCGACGGCGCCGAGGTTGGGAAATCCGTCGGCCATCTCAAGCGCTCCACACGGCCGCGACCTGGGCCGTATCGGTCAGAATCGCGCTGTTGAGTTCCATCACCTTCAGCGACGCGGCGTGGAGATCCGCCTCGTAGGCGGCGCAGGCGTCAGCGGCGACGAAGACGTGATAGTCGAGGCTGAAGGCGTCGCGGACCGTGCTGTCGACGCAGCACTCGGTGGTCACGCCGGCCACGACCAGGGTGTCGACGCCCAGCGCCTTCAGCCGGTCATGGAGATCCGTGCCGCCAAAGCCGCTATAGCGGGTCTTTCTCACCACCAGCTCTCCAGGCAGCGGTTGGGGACCGTAGAAGTCGGAGCCGACCTCCCCGGTCCGGCACAGAGCGCTTTCACCGTCCGGATCTCCGCCCCGGCGCCGCATCCGCTCGCGCCAGGCGGAAGAGTCGGTGTCCGCGCTGGTGAACAGGCCCACGAAGACGACCGGCACGCCCACCGTGCGCGCACTCTCCACGAGCCGTTCCGCCGCCGTGACCGCCGGCTGCACCCCGCCCATGTCGACATAAGCTCCAAGGGCGCCCTCGGGCGAGGCGAAGTCGACCTGCATATCGATCACCACCACCGCCGTGCGCGACGGCGCGATCCAGGCCTCCAAGCCGTCGGCCACACCCGTCGCCGTCGTCATCGCGTTCACGAGAACACCGCCCTCAGGCCGGGCAGGATCTCGGCGCCGAACATGGTCAGCCCTTCGACATAGTCGGGAAAGATCATCATCAGGCCGTCCAGCTCGCAAT
>NZ_CALCDX010000126.1 GCF_937900395.1 uncultured Caulobacter sp. | reverse complement strand
AGGAAGATCTGGCCGTCGGTGATCGAGATCACGTTGGTCGGGATGTAGGCCGACACGTCGTTGGCTTGGGTTTCGATGATCGGCAGAGCCGTCAGCGAGCCCGAGCCGTTGTCTTCGTTCAGCTTCGCGGCGCGTTCCAGCAGGCGCGAGTGCAGGTAGAAGACGTCGCCCGGATAGGCTTCGCGGCCCGGCGGGCGGCGCAGCAGCAGCGACATCTGACGGTAGGCGACGGCTTGCTTGGACAGATCGTCATAGATGATCAGGCCGTGCAGGCCGTTGTCGCGGAACCACTCGCCCATGGCGCAGCCGGCGAACGGGGCCAGGTACTGCAGCGGGGCCGGCTCCGAGGCCGAGGCCACGACGACCGTGGTGTACTCAAGCGCGCCGTGCTCTTCGAGGGTCTTGACGATCTGGGCGACGGTCGAGCGCTTCTGGCCGATGGCGACGTAGACGCAGTAGAGCTTGGCGCTCTCGTCCTTGCCGGCGTTCACGGCCTTCTGGTTCAGGATGGTGTCGATGGCGACGGCGGTCTTGCCGGTCTGACGGTCGCCGATGATCAGTTCGCGCTGGCCGCGGCCGACGGGGATCAGGGTGTCGATCGACTTCAGGCCGGTCTGCACGGGCTCGTGCACCGACTTCCGCGGGATGATGCCCGGGGCCTTCACGTCGACGCGGCGACGCTCAGTGTATTGGATCGGGCCCTTGCCGTCGATCGGCTCGCCCAGCGGGTTGACGACGCGGCCCAGCAGGCCCTTGCCGACCGGCACGTCCACGATCTCGCCGAGGCGGCGGACTTCGTCGCCTTCCTTGATCTCGGCGTCAGCGCCGAAGATCACGGCGCCGACGTTGTCGCGCTCGAGGTTCAGGGCCATGCCCTTCACGCCAGCCTTCGGGAACTCCAGCATTTCGCCGGCTTGGACGTTGTCCAGGCCGTAGATGCGGGCGATGCCGTCACCGACGGACAGCACCTGGCCGACGTCCGAGACGGCGGCTTCCTCGCCGAAGTTGGCGATCTGCGACTTGAGGATGGCCGAGATTTCGGCGGCGCGGATGTCCATGGTCTTCAGGGCTCTCTGCGATCTAATCTTTTAGGGCGCGCTTATACGCTCAGGCGCGCTTCAGGGCGAATTTCAGGGAATCGAGCTTCGAACGGAGCGAAGCGTCGAAGAGACGCGAACCGACGCGCACCTTCAGACCGCCCAGCAGGGACGGATCGACGCGCGTGGAAACTTCGGGGGTCTTGCCCAGGGCTTGGGCCAGGGCGGTCTGCACGCCCTTCAGCTGGGTGGCCGACAGCGGCGCGGCCGAGACGACCTCGGCGGTGACGACGCCGCGGTGCTTGGCCGACAGCTCCGTGAAGGCCGAGATGGCGCCCAAGAGGTCGCCGGTGCGGCCGTTCGAGGCCACCAGGCCCAGGAACTTCGTGGTCAGCATGTCGAACTTGGCCTTCACGGCCACCGCGACCAGGCCCTTGCCCTTGTCCTCGGCGGAGAAGGCGGGGCTTTCGATCAGGCGACGCAGATCGGCGCTGTCGGCGATCATCGCCTTCAGACTCTTCAGGTCGGCCTCGACCTTCGCGAGGTTGCCGTTCTCGATCGTCAGTTCGAACAGGGACTGCGCATAACGCTGACCCGCATCCGTCGCCTTGGTTTCGTCCGCCACTTGGTATCCGCCCGGTGCGTTGCAAATGGCCGCGAACAAGAAGGTTAACCCTTATCGCGGCTTAAAGGCTTGAGCGCGCTTGAAAAAAGCACATGGACGGTCGGCGCGTAAACGCCGCCCCGTCCGAAGCCGCGCGCCTGATAACACGGGCTTTTCGCAGTCGCAACCAAGCGGGCGCGATCAGTCGCCGGCGCGGCGGAATACAGCCGAGGCCGAGGCCGCCAGGCTGCCGTTAGGGCGCCTTAGCTCGCCCTGGGCGAAGACCAGGCTGCGCGTCGCCCGCTCGACCCAGGCCCTCCGCTCAAGCGCGCCCTCCTGCGCCTCCGCGGCGAAGTCGATGGTCAGAGATGTGAGAGCCGCTCCATCGCCGGCGATCTCGCGCAGCGCGGCTTCCAACTGGGCGGAGAGACTCGTGTCCATGGCCTAAACTCAATCTGAGAACCGTAAAGAAAAAGAGGCGGCGGAACGCTCCGCCGCCCCATGAAGGCGAATGCTCGAGGAAACAGCCAGACGGGCCGGAGAAACGGACAGCCCAATGCGTCTGGGTAGGCTAGTCAGAGCCCAGGAAGGCTCCCTACTTGGCCGAGGCCAGGGCGGCGCCCTTGGCCGAGGCGTTGCAGCGGGTCAGGTCGTCGGCGTCCAGCGAACGGCTTTCGCCGCCGAAGGCCGAGACGCGACCCACTTCCTTGGCCAGCGCCTTGCAGGCGGCGGCGGTGAGGGCGCGGGACGGCGCTTGGGCCGAAACGCACTCGGAACCTTCGCAGACGAAGACGGCGCCGCCGGCGACCACCTTGGTCTTGGCCGGGACGGGGGCGTCCAGGGCGGCGGCGATGCGGCCGTCGGCGAAGGCCGAACCGGCGAACATGGAGACGGATACGGCGGCGACAGCCGCCAGGGTGCGGAGCTTCATCAGAAAGCCCTCCGGTGTTTGGGGAGTTGCGGTCAGATCGGTGATCGGTGGGAAACGCGTACTGGCCGCTCGGAGCCGGGGGATGACAGGCGCCGGTATCCCCACCGGTGCTTCGGATCCGAACTAAGCATCGCTTAGATAACAGTGATTACAATTTGCGCAAGTGGATTTTCGTCCGGCCTTCGACATTTACGGAAAACGCCAGTTTTGGGCGACGGCGGCGAAAGGCGCGCGAAAACGGCCAGCGCCGCCCGTTCCGTCGGGGCACGATTGGCCGGCCCGGCGACAGGCGTACTCTCGCTCACCAACGACAAAGACGTGCGAGGGAGGCTTGGCCATGGACTTCCAACTGCCGCCGGAGCTGACCGCCTATCTGGCGGAGCTGGACGCCTTCATCGAGAAGGAGATCGCGCCGCTGCAGGCGCGCGACGACAACCAGCGCTTCTTCGACCACCGCCGCGAATGGGCCCGCACCGACTGGGACGCCGGCGGCCTGCCGCGCCACGAGTGGGAGGAACTGCTGGGCCAGGCCCGCAAGCTGGCCGATCAGGCGGGCCACTACCGCTACGCCCTGCCCAAGGCTTACGGCGGCCAGGATGGCACGAACCTCGGCATGGCGGTGATCCGCGAGCATCTGGCGTCCAAGGGCCTGGGCCTGTTCAACGACCTGCAGAACGAGCACTCGATCGTCGGCAACAATCCGTTCGTGCTGATGATCCGCGACTTCGGCCGGCCCGACCAGCAGCCCCTGATCGAGGACATGCTGGATCGCGGCGCCTTCCGCCCGACGTTTGGCCTCACCGAGCCCGATCACGGCTCGGACGCCACCCACATGGAGACCCAGGCGGTCCGCGAGGAGCGTCACGGCCAGCCCGGCTGGCGGATCGACGGCGAGAAGATGTGGACCACCGGCATGCACGCCGCCACCCACTGCTGCCTGTTCGCCCGCACCAGCGGCGAGGACGGCGACGCGCGCGGCATCACCGCCTTCCTGGTCCCGGCCCACGCGCCCGGCGTGAAGATCGAGGAGTACCTCTGGACCTTCAACATGCCGACCGACCACCCGCGCGTCAGCTTCACCGACGTCTGGGTCCCGGACAGCGCCATGTTCGGCCCGGAAGGCGGCGGCCTCGCCCTCGCCCAGCACTTCGTGCACGAGAACCGCATCCGGCAGGCGGCCTCCAGCCTGGGCGCGGCGGTCTACTGCATCGAGGAGAGCATCAAGTACGCGCGCGCCCGCAAGCCGTTCGGCAAGGCCCTGGCCGAGAACCAGGCCATCCAGTTCCCGATCGTCGAGCTCTCGACCCAGGTCGAGATGCTCCGCCTCCTGATCCGCAAGACCGCTTGGGAGATGGACCGGATGTCCAAGCCGGAGGTCGAAAAGCGCCTCTCGGACAAGGTCTCGATGTGCAACTACTGGGCTAACCGGCTGTGCTGCGAGGCCGCCGACCGGGCGATGCAGATCCATGGCGGCATCGGC